>CAMYIQ010000346.1 GCA_947258465.1 uncultured Erythrobacter sp. | reverse complement strand
CCGCCGCCATCGCACTGGGCATTGCCGTCGCCCTGCCGCTCGCCATCTGGGCCAGCCGCTCGCCGGCCGTGGCGCGCGCGGCGCTGGGCTTCGCCAGCCTCGTCCAGACGATTCCGGCCCTCGCGCTTCTGGCGTTGTTTTTCCCGATCCTGCTCAGCTTGCGCGCCGTGTTCGGCGAAGGGCTGCCGACGCTCGGCTTTCTCCCCGCACTGCTCGCCCTGTCGCTCTATGCCCTGCTGCCGATCCTGCGCAATGCGGTGACTGCGCAGACCAATCTCGATCCGGGCGTGATCGAGGCTGCCGACGGCGTGGGCATGACCTTCTGGCAACGCTTGCGGCTGGTCGAAGCGCCGCTGTCCGCGCCCTATATCATGGCCGGAATCCGTACCGCCGCGGTCTGGACCATCGGCGCAGCGACGCTTTCGACCACGATCGGCCAGCCAAGCCTGGGAGATCCGATCTTCGCCGGATTGCAAACGCAGAACTGGGTGCTGGTGCTGGCCGGATGCCTTGCAAGCGCGGGACTGGCGCTGGTGACCGATGCGCTGCTCGGCGCCATTGAAAAGGGCCTGGCCTCACGGCGCCGCTTCCTGACCTGGGGTGGGTTGGCCACCGTCGCGCTGGGCATCGTCGCGGCGCTGGCCATACAGGTCGGTGACGGCAGGGATGATCGCATCGTGATCGGCGCGAAGGGATTCTCCGAACAATACATTCTCGCCCGGCTGGCCGGGCAGCGGCTGGAGGCAGCGGGCTATGCGGTCGACTATCGCGACGGGCTGGGCTCGGCGGTGGCGCACCGTGCGCTTTCTACCGGCGCGATTGATGTACTCGTCGATTACACCGGCACGATCTGGACCAACGAAATGGGGCGGTCCGACAATCCCGACCGCGACACCATGCTGGCCGAGATCGCCGAGTGGGAGGACCGCACCAGTGGAACGCAAGTCCTCGGTCGGCTGGGATTCGAAAACGCCTACGGTCTCGCCATGCCGCGCACCGCCGCCGAAGCGGGAGGATTCGAAGCCATCGGCGATCTGGCCCCGCGCGCACAGAGCATGGCCATTGGCGGCGACCCGGAATTCTTCGAACGGCCCGAATGGATTGCGGTGCGCAATGCCTATGGCCTGCGCTTTGGCGAGCGACGCAATTTCTCGCCCACCTTCATGTATAACGCGCTCAAATCCGGCGAGGCGGACGTGATCGGGGCCTATACATCCGACGGGCGGATCGCCGCCGACGATCTCGTCATTCTCGACGATCCCGAACGCGCCTTTCCGAACTATGATGCGATTATCCTGCTCAGCCCCGAAGCAAGCGAGGACGAGGGCATCGCCGTAGCTCTGTCACCGCTGGTGGGCGCGATCGACGTTGCGGCGATGCGCGAGGCCAATCTCTCGGTCGATCGCGACGAAGACAAGCTCACCTTCGAGGAGGCCGCGCGCAGGCTGGCGAAACGCATCGGCCTGTGACTCGGGGCGCCCTGCACCATAGCTGCGTCCGCCCGCAAGCGCCGATTTGGACGACACCGCCCCTCTTCGCGGTCACCCAGCGCTCCCCGATCGGTTTGGCCTCGGACGGCGGGTTGCCAAGAGCGAAAGGGCGGGGCGCGCGATCAGACGTCTCGCGCCTCTGAGGTCCTGCGCTGGCCTTCGGGAAAGCCCGCTCCGCGCGGCCAGTCACGCGCTGTCAGTGCCATGCATTTGAACAATTCGCCCATCGCGTCGGGCTGGACGAGCCGGTCGTGCGCGTGCCGAATATCCTCGGCCTGCGACGGCGACGCTTTCGCAAGCGCCTGCGCGCGCAGGCCGATGCCCATCGCGGCGAGCCATGCACCCTGCGTCGTGAGCGAGCTCGCCACACCTTCCCGGCGCGCAATCGCATCGAGCGTGGCGAAATCGACATGCGCGCTCAGATCCATCTCTCCCGGAGCGTCGAAAACATCGCATTTCTCATGCGCCTTGACCGCCTGTAGCGTCGACCCGGTCCGCAGCGCGAAATGGCCATAATCGATAAACAGTGCCGCCCCGCCCTGCACATCGAGCCTCCGGGCCAGCGCCTCGATCAATGCCGCCGCAGCGGGACAGGTTTCGATCACCGTATCCGGCTGCGCAACGCGCAGATCTTCGGGAACGGCCTCGGTCATCGGGCTGGGGCCGGACACAAAGGCGAACGCGCCCTCCTCCAGCCCGACCATGCGCTCGCGCCAGCCCTGGGCGGTCATTACCAATTGGCGAATCGGGAGCGCGTCGAGGAATTCATTGGCGAGCAGCAAAAGCGGGCGGTTCTCCGGCAGCGTGTCGATCGAATCGTGAAATTGCGCCCCGGCCAGAGCGCCGCCCTGGATCTTGCGCAGCGCTTCGGAACCCTCGACAAGATGCACCTCGGGCCGCAAACCCTGGCTGGCCATGGCGCGCAGCGCATCCCTGGCCAGCGTCCCGCGGCCCGGCCCGAGTTCGACATAGATCGCATCGCCGGGGCGTCCCGCGCGCACCCAGATATCGGCCAGCCACAGACCCGCCATTTCGCCGAACATCTGGCTGATTTCGGGCGCGGTGGTGAAATCGCCCCCACCCGATTCGCGTGGCGCCCCCAGCGGGTCGCGGGTGGTGTAATAGCGCGCGTTGCTTTCGCCCATATAGCGCGAAACCGGCATCGGCCCGTGGCTTTCGATCAGGCGGCGGAAGATGCCCGCAAGCTCGGTAGTGCCTCCGCTCATGCGGCCTGCGGTCTTGCCCCGGCAGCCCCCCCGACGGGAGGTTTGACCAGCGCATACACCATGACCACCAGGCCGATTCCGATCATCGGCAGGCTCAGCCATTGCCCGCGCGAGAGGCCGGTTTCGACCACGACATAGGCGAGGTGCGCATCGGGTTCGCGAAAGAATTCCATCAGGAACCGGCCGAGCCCCATGCCGGCGGTGAACAGACCGACCAGCAGGCCTGCACGGTAGCGCGCGCGCGTTTTCCAGAAGAGCGCGAAGAGCAGCAGGCCGAGCAGCAACCCCTCGAACCCGGCCTGATAGAGCTGGCTGGGATGGCGCGCGAGCTGGTCGGGATCGGTCGGGAAGACCATCGCCAAGGGAAAATCACTTTCCACCGGTCGGCCATACAGTTCGCCATTGATGAAATTCGCCAACCGTCCGAGCATGTAGGCGAACGGCACGTTGACCGCGATATAATCGCAAATGCGCAGCCAGTTCAGACCGCCGCGCCAGGCGACCCAGCTGATCGCCACAAGCACGCCGATCACCCCGCCATGGAAGCTCATCCCGCCTTCCCACAGCTTGAACAGCTCCATCCCGCCGAACAGTTCGGGCTTGTAGAAGGCCGCATAGCCGAGCCGGCCGCCCAGGATCACGCCCAGCGTGCAGTAGAAGAACAGGTCGTCGGCATGGCGCTGCGCCATCGGGGCGCCGGGTGCCTTGATCATTTTCGACAGGTGCCAATAGGCCAGCAATATGCCGACCAGATAGGCGAGCGAATAGAAGCGCAGCTGGAAACCGCCGATCTCGAAAAGATAGGGCCTGAGGCCGAGATTTTCCCAGTAGATCGGTTCTGCCGCGCCCGATGCAGCCAGTAGTGACAGCAAGTCGTATTCCCCTTAGAGGTGTGTCCAAGGCCGCGACCGGCGACCCATCGGGAGCGGCTTTTGGCATAGCAGGAGTTTTGGGGAAAGCCTGCGTCGAGCCGCAATTCATGCGCGAGCCTCGAACATGAGGTCGCGCGCCGTATTGGAGAGGAGACGAAACCACCCATGCCGACACAACTCGACCAGGATATCGACCGGATCACGAAGGCCGTGACCGCGCCCGGCCAGATGTTCGAGCTTACCGAAGTCACGCGTCGCGGCGTCACCATGCCCGCCTTCAAGAACGCCCCACCCAGCGTCGTCCATTACTTGGCGTATTTCTGCAACGAGAAGAAGGACGAGACCTTCATCGTGGAAGGCGACCAGCGGATGACCTTCGGCGAGGTCTGGCATGCGGCCACCCATGTGGCGCACAGCCTGGCCACCGAACACGGTATCGAGAAAGGCGACCGCGTTGGCATCGCCGCGCGCAATTCGTCCAACTGGATCGTCGCCTATATGGGCATTCTGATGGCCGGTGGCTGCGCGACGCTGCTCAACGGCTGGTGGACGGGCGAGGAACTCGCTTATGGAATCAAGCTTTGCGAATGCAAGCTGGTGCTGGCCGATCCGCAGCGTGCCGCACGGCTCGAAGACGAAGACCACCCGGCCAAGGTAATCGTGTTCAACCATGGCGTTCCGTCCCAAGGCCTTGCCTCGGTATGGGCTGCAGGCGACACGGCAATGAAGATGCTCGGCCAGATCGGGCCTGATGATTTGGCCACCATCCTCTACACGTCGGGATCGACCGGCCATCCCAAGGGGGCCTATTCGGATCATCTCGGGGTCGTCTCGGGCACGATGAACTACGTCTGCCAGACCGCGATGATGCTGCAATTGCTGACCGAGCGAGGCGAGGCTCCCACGGTCCAGCCATCCGCGCTGGTCGCGGTGCCGCTGTTCCATGTGACCGGCGAGGTGCCGCTGTTCCTCCAGAGTTTCGCTATGGGCCGCAAGCTGGTGCTCATGCCTAAGTGGGATGCGACCGAAGCGCTGCGCCTGCTGGCCGAGGAACAAATCACCTATTTCGTCGGCGTTCCGCTGATGAGCTACGAAATCGCGGTCCATCCCGAGCGCGAGAAGTACGACCTGTCGCAATGCAAGACCTTTGCCGGCGGCGGCGCGGCGCGGCCCATCGAACACGTCAAGAAGATCAAGGACGCCTTTCAGGATGGCTATCCGGTATTGGGTTACGGCCTGACCGAAACCAACGGCGTGGGCGCGGGTAATCTCAACGAGAACTATCTCGCCAAGCCCAGCAGCACCGGCATGCCTTCGCTGCCGCTGGTGGACATGGCGATTCTCGACGATGACGGAACACCGCTGGAACAGGGCATGGTCGGCGAGGTTTCGATCCGTTCGGTGTGCAACTTCCTCGGCTATTGGAAGGACGAGGACGCGACCAGGGCCGCCTATTCGGACGATGCCTATTTCCGCACCGGCGATCTCGGCTATCTCGATGAAGACAATTACCTCTTCATCGTCGACCGCAAGAAGGACATCATCATTCGCGGGGGGGAGAATATCTCCTGTCTCGAGGTGGAAGAGGCGATCTACGCACATCCTGCCGTGGCGGAGTGCTCGGTCTTCGGCCTGCCCGACGAACGTTTTGGCGAAATCCCGGCCGCCGTCTATCACACGCATGAAGGCAGGGATCTGACGCCCGAGGATCTGCAGGAATTCCTGCATGAGCACATCGCCACTTTCAAGGTTCCGACGATCATGTGGCGCAGCGAGGAACAATTGCCGCGCCTGGGCACCCAGAAGGTCGACAAGCGCACAGTCAAGGCGACCTTTGCCAAGGAGCATCTCGCCGCTTGAGCCTGGCCCGTATCCCCCGACAGCGCGCGATCATCGACAGGCGCAAGCTTGCCTCCGCGATCGACAGCCTTGTCGCGGAGCATGGCGACAAGGCGCGCCCGCACGTTGTCGACCTGCTCAAGGCCGCGCTCAATGACGGGCGGACGGAGCTTGAACGGCGTCTGGAGGAAAAGCCATCCGCAGGACACGAGAATGCGGGCGGGTTCGCGTTCCTGATCGACCAACTGATCCGGGTGATCCACGATCATGCGACCGCCCACCTCTATCCCAGCGCGAACCGTTCGCAGGCCGAGCGGCTCGCGGTCATGGCGGTGGGCGGCTATGGGCGCTCGGAAATGTCGCCGCATTCGGATGTCGACATCGCCTTCCTCGTAGGCGGCCGGAAGACTGCCTGGTGCGAACAGGTGGTCGAGGCGATGCTCTACCTTCTATGGGACCTGGGCCTGAAGGTCGGCCATTCCACACGCACGCTCGATGATGCGATACGGCTGTCGAAGACCGACCTTACCATTCGCACCGCGCTGCTCGAGGGGCGCTATGTCTGGGGCGATCAGGAGCTGTACGATGAGGGGTCGCGGCGATTCACCAGGGAGGTGGTGCGCGGCAACGAACGCGTGTTCGTTACCGAGAAGCTTGCCGAACGCAACGCCCGGCACAAGCGGATGGGCGACAGCCGCTATGTCGTCGAACCCAATGTGAAAGACGGCAAGGGGGGCTTGCGCGACCTGCACACGCTGTACTGGATCGGCAAGTTCATCCACCGCGTGCGCACCGCATCCGAACTGGTCGATGTCGGCCTGTTCACCCGCGCGGAATATCGCAGTTTTCGCAAAGCCGAGAACTTCCTCCTCGCAGTGCGCAGCCACATGCATGTCATCACTGGCCGCGCCGAAGACCGGCTGACCTTCGATCTCCAGCGCCGCATCGCCGAGCGGATGAATTTCGCCGAACGGCCGGGCAAGAGTGCGGTGGAGCGTTTCATGCAGCTCTATTTCCTGCAGGCGAAGCGCGTCGGCTCGCTCACTGGCGTGTTCTTGGCGCATATCGACGAGCAGTTCGAGGCCAAGACCGCACGGGCCGGCTTTTTCGCCGGTTGGAAGGCCAGATCGCGGCAGATCAAGGGTTACCGGGTCCATGGCGGCAAGATCGGCGCGCCATCGGACGACTGGTTCAAGCGCAAGCCCGTGCGATTGATCGAAATCTTCCAGCTCGCAGAAGCGGAAGGGTTCGAAATCCATCCCGAAACCATGCGGCAGGCGAACCGCGACAGCGGGCTGATCGACAATGCCGTCCGCGAGGACGAGCGCGCCAATGCGCTGTTTCTCGATCTGCTATGCGGCCGGAACGATCCGGAAACGGTGCTGCGCTGGATGAACGAAGCGGGCGTGTTCGGGAAATTCGTGCCCGATTTCGGCAAGGTCAACGCGCAGATGCAGTTCGACATGTACCATCATTACACGGTGGACGAACACACCATCCGCGCGATCGGCCTGTTGAACCGCATCGAGAAAGGTGAACTGGCCGACGACCATCCGCGCGCCACGCGGCTGATCCACAAGGTCGGCTCGCGCCGCGTCGCCTATGTCGCCGCGCTGCTCCACGATATCGCCAAGGGGCGCGGGGGCGACCATTCGGTGCTGGGCGCGGAAGTGGCAAGGGAACTCTGCCCGCGCTTCGGGCTGACCGAGAGCGAGACGGAACTGGTCGCCTGGCTGGTGCTCAATCACCTGCTGATGAGCCACACCGCGCAGAAGCGCGATCTGACCGATCCCAAAACGATCGAGGATTTCGTGGCGCAGGTGCAGAGCGCCGAGCGGCTTCGCCACCTCGCCATTCTGACGGCGGTCGATATCCGCGCGGTAGGTCCGGGCACCTGGAATAGCTGGAAGGGCCAGCTTCTGGGCGAACTTTACGATATATCGAGCGAGCGGCTTCGCCTTGGCCATATGCGTCATGGCCGCGAACAGACGATCGTCCACAAGCAGGCCGAGGTCGTCGAGCTGCTCGGCGACAAACGGGCGCTGGTCGAGGACCTCGCCGAGACGCTGGGCGATGCCTATTGGATCGCCGAGCCGAGCGATATCATCGCGCTCAACCTCGTCCATTATGCTGCGGCGCGCGAGCAGGACCACCAGCTCTCGATCCACTGCGAATATTACGAGGCCCGCGGCGCGACACTGGTGACGGTGATCGCGGCGGACCATCCCGGCCTGTTCTATCGCATTGCCGGTGGCATCCATCTGGCAGGCGGAAACGTCATCGATGCGCGTATCCACACCGCCCGCACGGGTTGGACGCTCGACAATTTCCTCGTTCAGGACCCGCATGGCGAACCTTTCGCCGAGGAAAGGCAGCTCGAGCGGCTCAAGACCAGCATCGCCGATGCGCTGGCCAACAAGGTCGATCTTACCCCGCGCCTGGCACAGCGCCCGCTGGCGCACAGCCGCGCGCGCGCCTTCGATGTCGCGCCACGCGTATTGTTCGACAACAAGGCCTCGAACCGCTTCACGGTGATCGAAGTGAATGCCCGCGATCGCCCGGCACTGCTGAACCGGCTGGCGCGGGCGCTGTTCGAAAGCCGGCTGGTGGTCCATTCCGCCCATATCACCAATTATGGCGAGCGCGCGGCCGATACGTTCTACGTGACCGACCTCACGGGAGGAAAGCTGGAGCCGGGCGAGCGGATGAACCGCATCGAGGCGCGCCTGATCGAAGCCGCCAGCGATGCCACGCAGGACCGGCTCGAAAACGCGTAATTAATCGTCCTACCGCTTCGCTACTTGAGGACGGGGATTTCCGCTCCCCCTACCGCTGCGCTGCTTGAAGACGGGGGTTCCCCCCCTACCGCGTCGCTGCTTGAGGGTAGGGCTAGGCGGGTTTTCCGCGTTCGCCGAACAGGGCCGTGCCCACGCGGACATGCGTGGCGCCCAGCTTGATCGCGGTTTCGTAATCGCCGCTCATGCCCATGCTCAGGCCGTTCAGACCATGATCGCGGGCGAGCTTGTCGAGGAAGGCAAAGAAGGGCGCGGGCTCGATATCGAAAGGCGGGATGCACATCAGGCCTGCCACCGGGATATCGGCGCCCTGCGCCTGTTCGAGCAATGCAGGCAATTCGGCGACCGGGCAGCCGCCCTTCTGATCTTCCTCGCCGACATCGACCTGGACAAAGCAGGGGACACGCTTGCCGAGCTTGTCCATCGCCTTGGCGAGCGCTTTAAGCAGGCTTGGTCGGTCGAGCGAGTGGATCACGTCGAACAATGCCACGGCGTCCTCCGCCTTGTTCGATTGCAATTGGCCGATAAGGTGCAATTGCACCGCCGGATGTGCCTCGCGCAGGGCGGGCCATTTGCCCTGCGCTTCCTGCACCCGATTCTCCCCGAAATGGCGCTGGCCTTCGCGCAGCAGCGGTTCGATCGCCTCTGCCGGATGCGTCTTGCTGACCGCTATCAGCGTGACCTCCGAGGGCTCGCGGCGGGCGATCGTACAGGCCTTGACGATATTCGCCTGCACTTGTTGAAGCGGAGTCTCTGCCTTTTCCATTACGCCGCGCTATACCGTGTGCGTGACGCGAAACCAGTCCCTCCCCCTATTGTGGTTGCTTAGCGACCAGCGCAACGATGCGGGGCTGGAGGGTGCGCTGCGCGCATTGCCGAGAGGGTCCGGCTTCGTGTTTCGCCACTATCACCTCGATCCCGCGGTCCGGCGCGCGCGTTTCGACGAGCTGGCCGATCTGGCGCGTGACATGAGCCATATGGTGATCCTCTCGGGCGACGAGAACTGGGGCGCGGATGGATGTTACGGCGCTCCCGAACGCCTCGGGCAAGGGCTGCGGCTTGCCACGGCGCATAATGGAAAAGAGCTTCAGGCTGCCATCGCCGCGCAGGCGGACGGCATTTTCCTCTCGCCGGTCTTTCGTACCGTTTCGCATCCTGGCGGCGCGACCCTTGGGGTGCACGGCTTTCATGTTCTCGCGCAGCAATCGCCGATCCCGGTCATTGCTCTGGGCGGTATGACTCCCGAACGGGCTCGCGAGCTCGATTGGCCACGCTGGGGCGCGATCGACGGGCTCGGTTCATCTCCGACCGAAGGGTAGCAAGGGCGACCGCCCGCCCGCAGCGACTGCGAGGAGCGAGGATAGCCAAGTGAGTGGATGCGAACGCCGGTGCTTGAGGCGAACCGAAACAGACGCCGCTTGACCTCGGAGTCCCCGAGGATTCATACTGTGCTCTCTCGACGGATCAGGGGAACCCACATGGCTTCGCGCGCAGGCGCAGCACCCGATTGGCGCGCGGCGTTCCGCCGCTCCTTCCGCCGCGCCACGCATATGGCCGGCGCGGGGCTGCTGTTCATGCTGCTCGTCTTTCTGACGCTGTCACTGGCAAGCTACACGCAGACCGACCCCAGCCCGTCGACGGCTGCCAGCGGCGAGGACATCCGCAACTGGATGGGCGCCAGCGGCGCCTGGGCCAGCGAGCGCGCGCTCAATTTCCTCGGCCTTCCGGCAGTGCTGCTGCTACCCCTGCTTTACATCTCCGCCCGCCGGCTGTGGTCCGGAGTCGAGCAGGAGGAGGAAGAAGAGACACCGGGCCGTTGGTGGGGGCCTTTCGCCATGCTGCTGGCTGCCATCGTCCTACTCGGCACTGTGCTCGCGCTGATGGTCGATCCGGCGACCGGCAGCCTGCCCGCCGGGATGGGCGGGCTGTTCGGCCAGCTTGGCGGTTTGTCGATCGAGGCGGTGGCCGAACGCTTCGGCGGCGATTTCGCCGGCTGGATCGTGCTGGCGCTTGCGCTGGTGGCGCTGGGCGGCGGCATCGCGCTGGTTACCCGTGTCTTCGCGATCGACTGGGCACAGTTCCTCACCCTGCCCGATTTCGTCAAGCGCAAGGCGCGCCTGCCCGAGCTCGACTTACCGCTCGGGCCGAAGAAACAAAAGCCCACCAGGCAGCCATTGGGAGACGGCGAGGATCCCGAACCGGTCGCCATGCGCGAGCCGCGCCGGGCGCCCGAGATCGCCGATCCCGCCCCTACTCCGGCGCAGCCCAAGCCGGCCAAGGCGAAGCAGCGCGATATGTTCGCCAACTACCAATTGCCGAGCCACGACCTGCTCGACGATGCGCCGGACAGCGCCGCGCCAAAGCTCGACAAGATGGCGCTCGAACGCAATGCGCGCCTGCTCGAAAACGTGCTCGACGATTTCAACGTCAAGGGCGAGATCACCGCCGTCCGCGCGGGGCCGGTGGTGACCATGTACGAGCTTGAACCCGCGCCCGGCATCAAGGCCAGCCGCGTGGTCGGTCTGGCCGAAGATATCGCGCGCAACATGTCCGCGATCTCCGCACGCGTCTCGCCCATTCCGGGCAAGACCGTGATCGGGATCGAACTGCCCAATGCCGACCGCCAGATGGTTAGCTACAAGCAGCTCGCCAATTCCGCCGCCTTCGTCGATAGCCGGGGCAGCCTGCCGATGATCCTCGGCAAGGATATTGCAGGCGAGCCGATCGTCGCCGACCTCGCCGCCATGCCGCATCTGCTGGTCGCGGGTACGACGGGTTCTGGTAAATCGGTCGGGCTCAACGCGATCCTGCTATCGCTGCTCTATCGCTTTACGCCGGACGAGTGCCGGTTGATCCTGATCGATCCCAAAGTGCTCGAACTCAAGAGCTACGACGATATTCCGCATCTCCTCAGCCCCGTGGTGACCGAACCGCACAAATCGGTCCGCGCGCTCAAATGGGCGGTCGAGGAAATGGAGAAGCGCTATCGCATGATGTCATCGGTGAACTCGCGCAATATCGCGGGCTTCAACGAAAAGGTGAAGAAGGCGATCGAGAAGGGCAAACCGCTAGGGCGCCGGGTCCAGACCGGCTTCGATCCCGAAACCGGCGAGGAACTCTACGAGGAAGAGCAGCTCGATTACGAACCGCTGCCGCTGATCGTACTGATCGTCGATGAACTGGCCGATCTGATGGTTACAGTCGGCAAGGAGATCGAGGTTCTGATTCAGCGCCTGTCGCAGAAATCGCGCGCCGCGGGCATCCACCTGATCATGGCGACGCAGCGCCCTTCGGTCGATGTCATCACCGGCGTCATCAAGGCCAACCTGCCCACCCGCATCAGCTTCAAGGTGACCAGCCGGATCGACAGCCGCACGATCCTGGGCGAACAGGGTGCCGAACAGCTATTGGGCAAGGGCGACATGCTCTACAAGCCCAATACCGGCGCGATGATCCGCGTGCACGGGCCGTTCGTATCGGACGAAGAAGTCGAACGGGTGGCAGATCACTGGCGCGCGCAGGGCAAGCCCGACTATGTCGACGCAGTGACCGAAGAACCCGAAGACGGCGGTTTCAATTTCGAGGACGAGTTTACCGCTTCGGACAATCCGGACGAGCGCAAATACCGCCAGGCCTGCCAGATCGTGATCGAAAACCAGAAGGCCTCCGGCTCCTGGCTGCAACGCCAGATGGGCGTCGGATACAACACAGCGGCGAAATGGATCGAGCGAATGGAAGCCGAGGGGCTGGTCGGCCCGGCCAACCATGTCGGTCGCCGCGAAATCTTCCGCGATCAGGACGGCAATCCGATTTGATCCTCTGCCGCGGCGGCAGCGATGAGCGGATACGGCAAATTTGGCACGACTTCCGGGCTGCAAGCCGCTAAGTCGCGCGACCATGGCTACCGTGACAGACACCGCTGCCAGCGCCGCGTCCCCGAATGAGCCGGGCGGCGGCGACCAACCCAAACGCCGTCCCATCAGCCGCTGGACGATCCTGCGCGCGCTGGCCGAGATGCGCATGTGGTGGCGCGACGGGGTAATCGCCGATCTCGACCATGTCGCCACCATCGAACGGGTGCGCGGCGAATCGCTGCTCACCAGTCGCTATATCTTCATGACTGCCATGAGCGCCGGGATCGCCATACTCGGCCTGCTGCTGTCCTCGCCCGCAGTGGTCATCGGCGCCATGCTGCTTTCACCGCTGATGAGCCCGATCATCGGCACCGGCTTCTCGCTGGCGACAGGCGATACCGACTGGCTGAGGCGCTGCGGCAAGGCGCTTGCAGCAGGCTCGCTGTTCGCAATCCTGTTCTGCGCCCTGATCGTCTTCCTCTCGCCTTTGCAGACCGTGACCGAGGAAATCGCCTCGCGTACTCGGCCGAACCTGTTCGACCTGCTGGTAGCGCTGTTTTCGGCGCTTGCCGGCTCCTATGCAGTGATCCGCGGACGCGAAGGGACGATCGTCGGCGTGGCGATCGCCACCGCCTTGATGCCGCCGTTGGCGGTTATCGGCTTCGGGCTTGCCACCTTCAACTGGACGGTGTTCGCCGGCGCATTGGGCCTGTATATCACCAACCTGGTGACCATCGGCCTGACCGCGGCGGTCATGGCGCGCCTCTATGGCTTCCAGTCGGGCGTGACCAACCGCCAGGGACGGTTGGGATCGATCATCATCCTGACGGTCTTTATCGCCATGGCCATACCGCTGGGCTTTTCGTTGCGGACGATCGCCTGGGAGGCGAACGGCCAGCGGATCGTCAACCACGAGGTTTCCGAAGCCTTCACCAATCGCGCGCGGGTGGAACAGCCGGTCGTCGACTGGGATACCGATCCGGTTTCGGTTTCGGCCAGCGTTTTCACACCCGAATTCAACGCCGATGCCGATGCCGAAGTCGCACGCCGACTGGTGGAGCGGCTGGGGCGCGCCGTCGTCGTCAATATCGACCAGTTCCAGGTCGGCACCGATCCGGGCGCGGCAGAACAGGCGGCACTGTCCCGCGCCCGCGCCCGTGAAGCCGCCGAGGCCAGCGAACGCCAGATCGCCGCCTTGGCGCGCAGCCTGGCTTTGCTCGCAGGGGTCGAGCGCAAGGATGTCCTGCTCGACCGCGAGAACAAGCGCGCCCAGGCGGCGGCGCAACCACTCGAAGGGCTGACTCTGGCGGGCTATCGCGAATTGGAGCGCAGGCTCGAACGCACAGCGCCCGGCTGGACGGTGGAATTGCGACCGCCTCTCGCCGCATTGCCCGAAGTGACGGTCGGGGAAGATGGCCTCGATGCCGAGAATGCTACGCGGCTGGAGCTGATCGGCTGGGCGGCGAGGCGCACCGGCCTGCGCATCACCCTTTCGGGCAGCGAAGAGGCGCTCCGCGAGCTGAATGCGGAGCTGGGCGAGGACGCCCGCTTCGTCGACCCGCGTAGCGAGAGCCAAGGCAATGTGGTGACCGCCACCTGGTCGACCACGACCGCCCGCTAGACCGGCGAGGTCGGCGGCGGGCTTGCCCGCGCTTGGTTGCAGTTGTAACGGACGGGCGCACATAAGGAGTCCTCCCCATGCTCATCGGCAGCCCCAAAGAAATCAAGAATCACGAATACCGCGTGGGCCTGACGCCCGAGAGCGCGAAAGAACTCGTCATGCAGGGCAACGAAGTCTGGATCGAGACGCAAGCGGGCTGCGGCATCGACGCCGCCGACGAACAATATGTCGCTGCCGGCGCGAAGATCGTCGACGGGCCGGACGCGATCTTCGCCGAATGCGAGATGGTGGTGAAGGTCAAGGAACCGCAAGCGGTCGAGCGCAAGAAGCTGCGCGAGGGCCAGATCCTCTACACCTATCTGCACCTTGCCCCCGATCCGGAGCAGACGAAGGACCTCGTCGATAGCGGCGTAACCGCGATCGCTTACGAGACCGTCACCGGCCCGCGCGGCCAGCTTCCGTTGCTCAAGCCGATGAGCCAGGTCGCCGGGCGGATGAGCGTGCAGGCCGGCGCGACCGCGCTCGAGAAGGCGCATGGCGGGCGCGGCGTGCTGCTGGGCGGCGTGCCGGG
>CAMYIQ010000345.1 GCA_947258465.1 uncultured Erythrobacter sp. | reverse complement strand
GTGACACCCTGTCGCCTTCGTCACCCATCCGCCACCCGAACCACCCATGACCATTCCAGCCGAACGTCTCGACCAGATCGCCCATCGCTTCGCCGAGCTCGAGGCGCGGATGGCGTCGGGTACGCTCGAGGGCGAGGAATTCGTCCAGGCGAGCCGCGACTATGCCGAGCTGGAGCCGGTGGCGAAGGTGGCGGCCGAGGTGAAGGCCGCGCGCGAGGAAATCGCGGAGTTGGAGGAGATGCTCGCCGACCCGGAAATGAAAGCCATGGCCGAAGAAGAGCTGGCCGAATTGCGCCAGCGCCTGCCCGAAGCGGAGCGCGAACTGGCTATCGCCATGCTGCCGCGCGACAGCGCCGATGCGAAACCCGCCATGCTCGAAATACGCTCGGGCACCGGCGGCGACGAGGCGGCGCTGTTCGCGGGCGATCTCTACCGCATGTACGAGCGCTTCGCCGCCGAACAGGGCTGGAAGGTCGAGCCGGTGAGCATGAGCGCATCGGAAGTCGGCGGTTTCAAGGAGATCGTCGCAAACGTGACGGGGAACGGCGTCTTCGCCAAGCTGAAGTTCGAAAGCGGCGTCCACCGGGTGCAGCGCGTCCCGGAAACCGAAAGCGGCGGCCGCATCCATACCTCGGCGGCGACGGTCGCGGTGCTGCCCGAACCCGATGAGGTCGACGTCCAGATCGATGCGACCGATCTCAAGATCGATACCTACCGCGCGAGCGGGGCAGGCGGCCAGCACGTCAACACCACCGACAGCGCGATCCGCATCACGCACTTGCCCACGGGCCTCGTGGTGACTTGCCAGGACGGGCGCAGCCAGCACAAGAACCGCGAGAAGGCGATGCAGGTACTGCGCGCACGCCTTTACGAAAAATCGCGCGAGGAAGCGCAGGGCGCCGAGGCCGAGGCGCGCAAGGCCATGGTCGGCAGCGGCGACCGGTCCGAGCGCATCCGCACCTACAACTACCCGCAGGGCCGCGTGACCGACCATCGCATCGGGCTGACCTTGCAGAAGCTTCCGCAGATCATCGCCGGGCCGGGGCTGGGCGAGCTGGTCGACGCGCTGATCGCCGAGGACGAGGCCAAGCGCCTTGCCGCGATGACCGAATGAGCGTTGCCGATGCGGTGCGCGCCGCTGCGGAGCGTCTCGCCGCCACCAGCGACACCGCTCGCCTGGATGCGGAATTGCTCATGGCGCACGTGCTGGGCGTATCGCGTTCGGATATGCTGCTAAGGCATATGCGCGATGCGGAGCCCGCAGGTTTCGAAGGTCTGGTCGCACGCCGCGCAGCGCATGAACCGGTCGCACATATCGTCGGGCACCAGGAGTTCTTCGGGCTCGATTTCACGGTCACGCCCGATACGCTGATCCCGCGCGGTGACAGCGAGACGATCGTGCAAGCGGCGCTCGATACGGCGAGGCCCGATGCACGGGTGCTCGATATGGGGACGGGCTCCGGCGCGTTGCTGCTCGCATTTCTCGACCGGAGGCCGGAATCGAGCGGGATCGGTATCGATGCATCCGCCGCCGCGCTGAATGTGGCGGTGAAAAATTGCGAGCGTTTGGGTCTGGCCGAGCGCGCAGGTTTTCTCGAGGCGAGCTGGCTCGAGGATGGCTGGTCGGACGATCTGGGCCGGTTCGATCTGATCCAGTGCAATCCGCCCTATGTCGAGGCGGACGCGGAGCTTGAGCCGGATGTGCGCGCATTTGAACCGGCTGGCGCCCTTTTCGCCGGGTCAGAAGGGCTTGACGCTTATCGCGCGATCATCCCCCAGCTTGGCAAGCTTCTTCTGCCGAACAGCGTCGCCGTCCTTGAAATCGGCGCGCGTCAGGAAGAATCGGTTTCCGCCATCGCACGCGAATCGGGCTTTTCGGTGGAGATGAAGCGCGACCTTGCGGACCGCCCTCGTGCACTGATTCTTACTTAGGGGTTGGCAAAGCCGATTCGACCCTTTACCTCTGGCCCCAGGCCAGTGGTGTGCGGCTAACGCTTCTCCACCGGTTCCAGCTCCGACATTGCAGTTCCGGTGCGCAGCCAGCGGCTACGCATACCATGCACAAGTCGGGGCACGCGAGTTGCGACAGGCGCAACCGCGCAAGGGGTCACGCGGCCATATGCGGACCGGTAAAAAGGTCCGTGCCGCGAATTGAATGAGGACCAGCTACCCTTGAACAACAATCGCAATAACCGTCGTCGTGGACGCGGTAACCGCAATCAGGGCGGTGCCAATTCGGCCAACCGGATCGACAGCCGCGCGCGTGGCAATGCCCCGCAGTTGCTCGACAAGTATAAGAAGCTCGCGCAGGACGCCCAGCATAATGGCGACCGCGTGCAGGCCGAATATTACCTGCAATTCGCCGATCATTACTTTCGGGTAATCGCCGACAACAAGGCCCGCCAGGAAGAGGCCAAGGCCAAACGTCAGGAAGGGCAGGGGCAGAACCAGTCGGACGACGAAGACGATGATGATGGTGACGATCGTCGTAGCAATCGTCGCCAGCGCAACCGGCGCGACGAGCAGGACGACACCGGACGCAAGCCGCGGGGCCGCAAGCCCAAGGGCGATGACGATGGTGAAGGCCGCGAATTCGAACCCGCGGAAAACCCCTTCACCCGCCGCGACGGCGAGGATGAGGCGCCCAAGAAGCGCCGTGCCCCGCGCAAGCCGAAAAAGACCGAGGAAACCGCTTCGGGCAATGCAGGCGAGATCGATGCCGCAGTGTTGCCGCCTTCGCTCGGCGCAAGCGGTCCCGATGGCGATGCAGATGGCGCTGGCGAAAAGAAGCCCGCCCCTCGCCGCCGCAAGCGCAAACAGGACGATGATGGCGAGGTGAGCGCGGTCGGCTGATCGCGCTTGCGCGCCGGACCTCACCGGTTAAGGGGCAAGCCGATGGAGACAATCCCCGGCCTGGCCCGTTCGTACCCAAAGATTTTCGCGCTGTTGCTGGGCGTCGTCTCGGCGTTCGGCTTCCAGCCATTCCATCTCTGGCCGCTGGGGCTTGCCGCGATGGCGGCTTTCGGCTGGCTCGCATGGCAGCAGGCAGGCTGCAAGCGGGCTCTGCTGGTTGGCTGGCTGTTCGGCCTCGGTCATTTCACGGCGACCAATAACTGGATCGCGACCGCCTTCACCTATCAGGCGGAAATGCCCGCAGCGCTCGGATGGGCTGCGGTCCCGCTGCTTTCGCTCTATCTCGCGATCTGGCCCGGGCTTGCGACGGCCGCAGCCTGGCTGATCGCACGGGAGAAAGGGCTGTTCGCTTTTGCCCTGGCATTCGGAGCGTGCTGGATCGCCGCCGAATGGCTGCGAAGCTGGGTCTTCACCGGCTATAGCTGGGGGCCGTTCTCCATGATGCTGCTCGGGCCTTGGGATCGCCCCGGCCTGGCGCGGTTGCTGCCGTTTGTCGGCAGCTATGCGCTGTCCGGCGCGGTGGTCGCAGCGGCGGTTGGCGGAGCAG
>CAMYIQ010000344.1 GCA_947258465.1 uncultured Erythrobacter sp. | reverse complement strand
TGGCCATCACATCAGTGCTCGCCGCTGTATTCATCCCATCGGCGTTCCTGTCAGGGCTGCAAGGCGAGTTCTACCGCCAGTTCGCGCTTACGATCGCTATCTCGACGATTCTCTCGGCAATCAATTCACTGACACTGTCGCCAGCGCTAGCAGGCGTGCTGCTGCGACCGCATGGAGATGGAACGCCCAAAGATCGCGCAACCCGGATCATAGATCGCGTGTTCGGGCGCTTCTTCGGCGGCTTTAATCGCTTTTTCGAACGATCCTCCGACCGCTACGTCTGGTCAGTCCAGCGCGCCGTTCGTGCAAGCGGCGTGGTACTGATCCTGTATGTCGGTTTCCTCGGCTTGACCTGGCTCGGCTTCGCGAAGACCCCGGCCGGCTTCGTGCCGATGCAGGACAAATACTATCTCGTTGGGATGGCACAATTGCCCACCGGTGCCTCGTTAGACCGCACCGAGGCTGTTGTAAGGCAAATGTCCAAGACAGCGCTTGCGGAGCCGGGCGTCGAAAGCGTCGTCGCTTTCCCCGGCTTGTCCGTCAACGGCGCGGCCAACCTTCCGAACTCCGCTGTCATGTTCATCATGCTCGATGGCTTCGAGGAAAGGAGCACCGCCGATCTGTCCGCCACCGCGATTGCTGGGCGGTTGATGGGAAAGTTCGGCCAGATACCGGATGGGTTTATTGGCGTGTTTCCGCCGCCGCCCGTGCCTGGCCTCGGTACGTTGGGCGGTTTCAAGCTACAGATTGAGGATCGTGGCGGTTTAGGTCTTGAGGCGCTGGCTCAGGCCCAGAACGCGGTCATGGCAAAGGCCATGCAGGCGCCTGAACTGGCGAACATGCTCGCAAGCTTTCAGACCGATTCCCCGCAAGTCCAGATCGACGTCGATCGGGTCAAAGCCAAAGCGCAGGGTGTGCCGCTGACGGCGATTTTCGAGGCGATGCAGATCAACCTGGGTTCGCTCTACGTCAACGACTTCAACCGGTTCGGACGTACGTACCGTGTGGTGGTACAGGCTGACGCACAGTTTCGGCAGCAAGCCGAGGATATCGGTCTTTTGCAGGTCCGGAACTCCTCTGGCGAAATGATCCCGCTGTCGTCACTTGTTCGTATCACGCGTAGCGCAGGCCCCGATCGGGTGATGCATTACAACGGCTATCCGTCTGCTGACATCAGCGGAGGACCGGCGCCGGGCTACTCATCGGGTGAGGCGACCGCGGCTATCGAGCGGATACTCAGCGAAACCTTGCCCTCGGGCATGACCTACGAATGGACGGACCTGACCTACCAGGAAAAGGCAGCGGGAAACACGGCGCTCTTCATTTTCCCCTTGTCGGTACTTCTCGCCTTCCTGATCCTGGCCGCTCAATACAATAGCTGGTCTTTGCCCTTCGCCGTGCTGCTGATCGCTCCGATGGCGCTGCTCTCGGCAGTTGGAGGAGTGTGGCTGTCCGGCGGCGACAACAACATCTTTACCCAGATCGCGTTCGTCGTCCTAGTCGGCCTCGCCGCGAAGAACGCCATTCTGATCGTCGAGTTCGCTCGAGACCAGGAGAGACAAGGCGCAGAACCGTTGGCAGCCGTGCTGGAGGCAGCGCGCCTTCGATTACGGCCAATCTTGATGACTTCAATCGCATTCATCGCTGGTGTCGTACCGCTGGTGATTGCGAGCGGGGCTGGCGCCGAGATGCGCCACGCCATGGGCGTAGCCGTCTTCTGGGGGATGCTTGGCGTGACTCTTTTCGGGTTGATCCTCACGCCGGTTTTCTACGTCGTTGTCCGCCGCCTTGCCATGCGGGGAGGCGGCCCAGAGCGGGTGCCGACGAATATGGAGCATAGCTCATGATCACCCCTTTTACCCGAAGCGAAGGGCGTGCCGCAGCCCTGCTTGCCTCAGTCGCACTTGCTGGCTGTAGCACCATGGCTCCGCGCTACGAACGCCCCTCCGCGCCGGTTGCCGCTACGTTCGCAGGCGCAGAGGCTTATGGTGAAGCACACGACGCCGCCGCCCCTCCAGTAGCGGACATCGGCTGGCGGCAGGTTTTTTCCGATCCACTTCTGCACCGATTGATCGAGCGGACGCTCATCAACAATCGCGACCTGCGTGTCGCCAACCTCAACGTCGAGGCAGCGCGGGCGCGATATCGCATAGATCGTGCGGCAAACTTGCCGGCTGTAAGCCTCGGCGCCGATGCCACCGTACAGCGCCTACCGTCCGACCTGTTCTACAATCGCCGGCAATACCAGGTCGGGGGGACAGTAACGGCGTGGGAGCTGGATCTATTGGGCCGTACGCGCAGCCTCAGCGAGCAAGCGCTACAAAGCTTTTTCGCCGCCGAGGAAACCCGCAATGCGGCGCACATAAGCCTCATTGGTGAGCTGGCGACCAGCTATTTGACGCTCCGCGCCGACCAAGCGATGCTGAAGCTGTCGCGTGACACTCTGGAAGCTCAGAAGCGCTCGTACGAACTGACCAGGCAACTGGCTGACGTGGGTTACGTCACCGAGTTGGATGTCCGACGAGCGGAGACCGCTTTGCGCTCAGCACAGAGCGATGTCGCAGCGTACACTCGGCAATCCGCGCTGGACAGAAACGCTCTCGTCCTACTGCTTGGCGAGCCTATCACGCCTGAACTTGCTGGTGAACTCGACGCGCTCGACACGTTGCCGGACGGGATCGTTTTGGCTGATCTCCCGGCAGGTCTGCCGTCCGATCTCCTCACGCGGCGTCCCGATATTCGTGCGGCCGAGCACACGCTGAGGGCGGCAAACGCCAACATCGGAGCGGCGCGCGCGGCTTTCTTTCCTACGGTCAGCTTGACGGGGTCGGGAGGGACGGCGAGCGCAAGCCTGGAAAACCTTTTCAGTGGAGGCTCGGAAGCTTGGGTCTTCGCCCCCCGTATCACGCTCCCAATCTTTCAAGGCGGCGCCCTACGCGCGAATCTCGATCGCAGCGAGGTTCAGAAAAGCACCGAAGTCGCCAACTACGAGAAGGCGATTCAGATCGCGTTTCGAGAGGTATCGGACGGACTCGCTGGACAAGAGACCTTCGAAGACCAGCTTCAAGTTGAGCAACAGCGGGTGAGCGCCACCGCCGCTGCGTTTCAACTCGCCGACCAGCGATTTCGCGAGGGTGAGGATGACAGCCTGGCAGTGCTCGACGCACAGCGCGCCCACTATGCTGCACAGCAGGCGCTAGTTCGCGTTCGTCTAGCCCGACTTTCAAACCTCGTGCACCTGTACAAAGCCTTGGGTGGCGGTTGGTCCGCCGAGACCACATCGACTGCGAGCACGTCTTGAAACCGTGTCGACAACCTGATCGTCAGGAGGGGTTCGCGGATCGGCGACGTCCAAACCTGTATTCTCCGGATTGGAACGAAACACATGTCTCACTCAGCTTCGATTGCTAAGCGTAACGTCATGGTGCTTGCGACCGCGCAGGCGCTCGGCGGTGCTAGCGCTCCGATAATCATGTCGCTGGGTGGGCTTGTTGGGCAGCAACTGTCAGACGACCCCGCTTGGATAACGCTTCCGGTCAGCCTCTTCGGTCTGGGCCTCGCTATCGGAACATTACCGGCGGCCTTCGTCATGCGCCGTTGGGGTCGCCGTAGCGGTTACGTGTTCGGCGCGCTTCTGGGCATCGCTTCTGGTCTTCTCGCGGCTCTCGGCATCTACGTCATGTCCTTTACGACGTTTTGCGCCGGCACGTTCCTGGCCGGCTTCTACGGTTCCTATGTACAAAGCTATCGCTTTGCCGCTGCGGATGCCGTCGAGGGTTCCCGAAAGGCGAAGGCAATATCATGGGTTATGATAGGTGGCCTGGTGGGCGCAGTAATAGGTCCCCAACTCGTCGTCTGGACGCGTGACGCGTTCCCGGTCGCCTACGCCGGCAGCTTCTTGAGCCAAGCGTTGGTGCCGGCGATCGCCATTCCAATCCTGATGATGCTGCGATCCGCCGAAACCGACGGCACGCCCGATGAGACCGGTGGTCGAACGCTCGGTCAGATTTTGGCTACGCCTCGGTACATACTCGCGGTAGCGACTGGCGTCCTATCCTATGGCGTGATGGCTTTCGTCATGACAGCGGCGCCAATCGCGATCGTCGCCGAGGGTCACGGAATCGACAATGCCGCGCTGGGAATACAATGGCACCTGCTGGCGATGTTCGCACCCAGCTTCATAACAGGTAGACTGATCGCTCGCTTCGGCAAGGAACGCGTTGCCGCGGTAGGTCTGCTGCTTCTCGCAGCCTCTGGTGCACTCGCGCTCAGCGGTCGCGACCTTGGCCATTTCTGGGGTTCGTTGGCGCTACTCGGCATCGGCTGGAATTTCAGCTTCATCGGCGCGACAGCAATGGTCACTGACTGCCACTCGGCTGCGGAACGTAGCAAGGCTCAAGGTGCAAACGACTTTGCGGTCTTCGGGGTCACTGCGGCGGTGTCGTTTTTAGCCGGATCCGTTCTGCATCGCTCCGGCTGGCCGACGGTAAATTGGCTCATACTTCCCGCTCTGGCGGCCATCCTGGTGCCTTTGCTGTG
>CAMYIQ010000343.1 GCA_947258465.1 uncultured Erythrobacter sp. | reverse complement strand
TGGTCGTACCGATTTCGAGCTCGAGCTCTTCCGCATGGGGCATTGTGTGCAGGGTTTCCCAAGAGCTTACGACCAGTATGTCCAACAGGATCGTAAAGCGCTCTTCGCGCTGCTCGACGCCCTCTGTCGCCTCGTGGATCGCCTCCCATCGCGAGACGAAATGGTACCGAGCGACGCCGCTCAGCAACTCCTCTCGATTGGGAAATACATTGTAAACCGTCTGGCGGGAGACCCCGGCAGCTGCGGCGATATCGCCCATGGTGGCGCGCCGGATTCCGAACTGGCTGATCACGTCGTAACCGGCCCGCGCAATGTTGCGTGCTCTCTCGTCCACACCGCTTAATTGGACATATCGTGCAAAAATGTCAATTTACATTTACGCGGATATTGTCAAATACGCGCCACTTCCACGGCCGGTCGCACGGTGTGTGGTTTGGGCAAGGAAGACACATGCACACTATTCGTACCCTCCTCTTGACGGTTCTGACCGCGCTGGTTGCCGCCTGCTCTTCGGCGGATGACCCCCAGCAAGGTCAGCCGCTTCCCGTCCAGATCATCACGGTGGGCAAGACCGACCTGGACAATGTGATTGAACTTCCAGGTCGCGTGGAACCCGTGCGGGTCGCCGAAGTGCGAGCCCGCGTTACCGGGATCGTTCAGGAGCGGACCTACGAAGAAGGCACCGATGTCGGCGAGGGACAGCCCCTGTTTCGCATCGACCCCTCGGAACTCAAGGCGAGTTACGCCCAGACGCAAGCAAGTCTGGAACGGGCGCGCGCCACCGCTGCCAATGCGAATGCGGTGGTCGAGAGATACCGTCCGCTCGTCGCCGAAAGCGCCATCAGCGGCCAAGAATTCGATGCCGCTCAGGCCGCCGCGCGCGAAGCGAATGCCAATGTGGCGCAGATCAAGGCGCAGCTTCGCGCTGCCTCGCTGCAACTGGGTTACACCACCGTCCGCGCGCCGATTTCGGGCCGGGCAGGACGGGCAACAGTGACCGAAGGGGCGCTCGTCTCCCAGACCGAAGCGACGCTGATGACGCGGATCGAGCAAGTCTCGCCGATCTATGTGTCCTTCTCGCAGTCTGCGACCGAAGTGCTGCGGATGCGCCGCGCCATTGCAAATGGCGAACTCGACCTTGCGCCAGGCGATGCAGTCGAGGTTCGGCTGACCTTTCCCGATGGGAGCGAATACGGAGTGCCCGGGCTGATCGAGTTCCTCGACTTTTCGGTCGATGAAGCAACCGGCACCGTCCAGCTTCGCGCTCAATTCCCCAATCCCGATGGACTGCTGCTTTCGGGCGAGTTCGTGAATGCCCGCATCTATGTCGGCAAGATGACCGACGTGATCGCCATCCCGCAGCGCGCCGTCACCGTGGCCGACCAAGGCGGCATCGCGATGATCGTGGACAAGGACGGTAATGCAGCCGCTCGTCCGGTGAGGCTCGGCCGTCTGATAGGAGACAACTGGGTGATCCAAAGCGGCCTGGAGCCCGGTGATCGGGTGATCGTGTCGAACCTGCAGAAATTGCGGCCCGGCATGCCGGTGCGGGTCGCCAGGCCGCAGCCTGCAAACGCACCCGCGAACGCAAAGGCCAAGTAACGATGGCGGGCTTTTTCATCGACCGTCCCATCTTTGCATGGGTCATCTCGCTCGGCATCCTGCTGTCCGGCTTCATCGCGCTCAGGGCCTTGCCGATCGAACAATATCCCGAAGTGGCCCCGCCCTCGCTGACGATCACTGTCGTCTACCCGGGGGCCGACGCCGAAACGATCGAGCAAAACGTCACCCAGGTAATCGAACAACAGCTCAACGGGGTGGAGGGCTTCCTCTACATGTCTTCGTCGAGCCTTTCGAACGGCACGGCGACGATTACACTGACGTTCGAAGCCGGGACCGACATCGATATTGCCCAAACCGAGGTGCAGAACCGACTGAGCACGGTCGAAGCGCGCCTGCCCGAGGAAGTCCGCCGTCAGGGCATCTCCGTACGTCAGGCGAATGTCGGCTTCCTGTTGATCGTTGCACTTACTTCCGAATCCGGGGCGCTCGATTCTACCGATCTCGGGAATGTGGCCTCGACTCAGGTCATCGACGAATTGCGCCGCGTTGCCGGTGTGGGCGATGTCACCCTGTTCGGCTCAGAATATGCAATGCGTATCTGGCTCGATCCGGAAAAGCTCGCGTCCTACAACCTGTCTCCCACCGCAGTCGTCGCGGCCATTCGCGAGCAGAACGCCCAAACGGCGGGCGGCGCGATCGGTGCCCTTCCCTTGCAGGAAGGACAGGAGCTTACCGCGACCATTACGACCGAGAACCGCTTCGAAAGCGAGGACGAGTTCCGGCGGATCATCCTTCGCGCCGACGAGAGCGGCGCGAGCGTCCGCCTCGGCGACGTCGCACGGGTGGAAATCGGCGCGCAAAGCTATGCCACCTCCACGACGCTCGATGGCCAGCCGATGGCGGGCATGGCTATCCAGCTCGCCACCGGGGCCAACGCGCTAGCTACTGCCGAGGGGGTGAAGGAGCGCATGGCAGAGATCGGCGGCGGCCTTCCACGGGACGTCACCTGGTCGGTCCCCTACGACACCACGCCTTTCGTGGAGATTTCCGTCGAAGAGGTGGTGAAAACCCTGATCGAGGCGATGGCCCTCGTCTTCCTCGTCATGTTCCTCTTCCTGCAGAACTGGCGCGCCACGCTGATCCCGACACTCGTCGTTCCCATCGCGCTTGCCGGCGCTTGCCAGGGCCTCTGGATGTTCGGCTTTTCGATCAACGTCCTGTCACTCTTCGGAATGGT
>CAMYIQ010000342.1 GCA_947258465.1 uncultured Erythrobacter sp. | reverse complement strand
TGAGCTTGCAGAGGGGAGGTGACGATAGCGCCGGCGGTTATGGTTAAAGCGAGAAGCGCGAGATTCATCGTTGGCCCGATCCGATTTGCTGCAACTGCGAACGGGGCCGCATGTAACGAAGGCTTGGCTGGGCCGGGTATTGCGCAGACCGGCACGGTGTTGCTTGTCGGGCAACAGCAATTCTGCAACACTCCTGCTACAACCGCTCGATGGCGTGGCGATACGAGCTGGAGCGGGAAGATCTGCGATCTGACAGGATCGAGTGGAACCCCATCTTTCCTTTCAAACCGGGAGCGGTGCTGCAACTCGCGCTAACCGCCAATGTCGTGACCTATGCCCTGACCGGCGGTCAGTTCGGCTACTGGAAACTGTTTCCGACCGAGCCTCCCAGGATCGTGCCGCCTGCCTGGGGCGAGGTGCGCCTCGCCAATGGAACGATCGCTTACGGACTGGTTCCGATGGCATCGCACGCCATTCTGCGTCTTGAGCCAGCAAAAGGAGGATGGCGGGAAACGAGCGACGAGCGCGCGGCGGTCGTCCGCGGATACAAGAGATATATTCCCTCGGCCGGTTCGCTCCGCGAGCGAGAAGATGCGCTGCTGTTTCGCCCGCTGGTAGTGCTGGGCCTCGTGCTCGATCGCTGGTTACGTGAGGAGAACTGGTTCGGAGCGTCACAGATCGCGGTGACCAGCGCGTCCAGCAAGAGCGCACTTGGCTATGCCCTACGCCACGGTGACGGTCCGCCGTTGCTCGGGCTGACGAGCGCGCGTAACCGGGATTTCGTCGAGCGCACAATGGTCTACGACAGCGTCGCGGCTCATGATGAGCTTCCGCAGCTTGCCGCCGGCACGCTCATCCTGGATTTTACCGGAGACCCTTCCCTTATCCGCGGTCTGAGCGAGCGGAACGGCGATGCCCTCCGTGTCGTGCGGATCGGGGCAACACATGCGGGAGCCGCCTCGTTGAACGACGATACCGTGTTTTTCGCACCGGAGCGGATCGGTAGGGAGATCGCGCTCAATGGCCTTGAGGTATTCGAACGTGATCGCGCGGCCGCGATTGCGGAATTCGCCTCGCGATCGACCGACTGGTTCATCCGCGAGCATGTCGACGGACCGGACGCGATCGTAGAAGCCTTTCGCGATTTGCTGACAGGGCGAGTATCGCCCGAACGGCTATTGATAGCTCGTCCTGAAGGAGCGTTCGAATGACCTTGCCCGACACACCGGAAGCTATGCGCGCCCATATCGAACGCGAAGGCGTCGCCGCCTCGCCCTTCACCAGCTTCTTGGGCCTGGAAGTCGTCCGCTGCTGGCAAGGAACCTGCGAACTGGCGCTAACCGTGCGTCCGGACCTAACCCAGTCGCACGGAACGCTACATAGCGGGGTGCTTTCAAGCCTGGCTGACATCGTGTGCGGTTTTGCTGCGGTTTCGCAATGCGGAGCGGTCGTTACTGCGAATGTGACGACGCATATGCTCGGCCCTGCACGTGTCGGTGACCGAGTGTATGCCAATGCAACGGTTAAACGCGCGGGTAAGCGTCAGGTGGTGGTGACTGCCGATTTCCATGCGAGCAATGGTGCCGAGGAAAGGCTTATCGTCACCGCCAGCGCCACCTTGGTGCGGATCGGCTAGAAGGTTGATCAACCAATTGCCGCGAAGCGATCGCCCGCCTTCCTTGCCTCCCTGCGCGCCCAATGGATGAAATGCGTTTCCGGTGCGGACGGACCCGCACGGCTGCGGCGCCGATAGAGTCTGTAATGCTCCCCGATCAGTCGCGACTGGCCGCACGGGACCAGCGAACCGCGGGCCAGGTGCTCCTCGCACATGAAAGGGATCGCGAGAGCGACGCCGAGTCCTGCAGCCGCGGCCTCGTATGCGAGCACATTCGTATCGAACAGTCGAACGTCGATCTCTTCGTGATCAAGACCGGCCAAGGCGAGCCAGCGCGGCCAGAGATTCTCCGGCAAGCGCGGCGCGAGTAGAGGAAGGCGAGCGATGTCGGCTTCGCCCAGTTCACCGCCTTGTTCTTCAATGAGCGATGGAGCGGAGACGGGGCACCCCAGAACTTCCAAGACGTTTTCCGAAAGGAGATCCGGATCCTGGAACGAGGCCCAGATCGCCAACTGTGCTTCCCCGGAACGCAGGATGTTCGGATCGCGGGTCGGTCGAACGTCGAGACGTACACCGGTTGTAAGAGCGAAATCGCCGCTTCGGGGAATCAGCCACCGCAGGGCGAGACTGTGCGATGCCGCTACGGTAAGAGTCGCGTCGCGCTTGGGGGTACCCATGGTTTGGACGCGACCGAGCGCTTCGATCGCTGCCTCGGCCGCATTGCGATAGGTCATTCCAGCCGCGGTGAGTTGCAGTCCGCCGTTCGAGCGATTGAACAGATCGATATCGAGAAAGGCCTCCAGCGCGGCGATCCTTCGACTGGTCGCTGACGGGCTGAGCGACAGCGTCGCCGCCCCTGCGCGCACCCCGCCCGCTTCCGCCACCGCTAAGAACGCCTCGATCGCTTCGAGGGGGCGTACCTTTCTGGACACAAGACGGCGATAGCCGTCATCCGTTTAGTCTAGATGACAGGATCCGTTCCGCCATGCAGTTCTGGATCGAATGTAACATGTGGTGATGGGCCGCAGACTTTGTATTCTATCGAGTCGAAGATATCGAAATGTCGACCCCAGATATCCATAGTTTTTGGCAGAAGCAGAATGTCCGGTTCAGACGTGACCATGGCTGAAACCGGAAAGTCTGCTCACGGCCCCATTCCTGTCTCCATCTGTGCGACAGCGCTCGTTTGAAGCCACAGATTGCGACGTCGAGGGTAATGTGTTCAGCATTCGCCAATAGGACTATGCGCTATCGAGGCGTTGGGATATCCAAACATCGATAGCTCGCTCTTCCCAAGCGACCGAATACCCACCGAGCTCCACCGGTCCCGGAAACTTGCCTTCGGCCATCCAGCGGTAGATCGTCGAACGGCCAAGCCCGACACGGTGCTGAACCTCGGGCAAGTGAATGAGCCGCGTCACCTGGCGTGGCTCTGTCGATCCTTTGTCGATCTCTTCACCCACGATGGCCTCCATCGGCAACGGTGAAGACATCGCCAAGCAGCGCATCCTTACGTTCGAGCTCATCGATGTGGTCTGAAAGCAGCCGTGCAACACGTTGCGCGGTGCCCTTGGCCCAACGCGGCTTCACCTCATGAACCTGGTTGCCCAAGACACGCTCGAGCGCTGAAGGCAGCTCGCCGGAAAAGTCCTCGAAAAATTGTGCGAGGTCCGATTGCAGCCACGCAATCGCGTGATCTCCGCTGCTGACGAGGAAAAGAAGCAGGTGTGCGTGCGGCGCGACGCCGCTCGCGGCGAGAATGCGCAGGGCTTCCCCTAGGCTGGCCGAGCGTTCACCGGCAAGGACGCGGCGCATTGCATCCTTATGGATCTGCGCGTCGCGCGCGATGTCGCAGCGGTGACGGCCGCTTGCTTCGACGGCAGCCAAAAGCAGCCGGGCGAGGTCGGCGCGAACCTGTTGTTCGGCAAAGAGCGCCATGTTGGTCATCGACGAATCCTTAGCTCCAGAGGTGATCGACTCACCGGCTATCCGCGAAGGAAGCCTGTAGGAAAACGAAAAGAACATTAAGAGAACATAGAGGAAGGAACGAATCAGCTTCCTTCGACGATTCGCGCGAATTCCGGTCGTGTTCGCGCATATGGCGGCACGCTTTGCGCCAAAGCCGGCATAGTCGGCGCTGCTCTGCGATCAGCCTGCGCGAATCCCGTCCATTGCCCCTTCCGATGTCGCTTTCTGTTTGGTCGGCAGCCCCAAAATCCAGTTCCCGATTTCCTACACCCTGCCTTGGAAGCGAGGAAAGAACATACAGCGAACGCATCGCTGCACATGTTCGAAACGGAGTTCCTCGATGACCAAGGCAATCACCCTTCCCCGCCAATCCGCCAAGGGCATTCGTGCCCGCGACTATATTCTTCCTGCCGCGATCGCGCTCGCTTGTGCCGGTGCCGCCTATGCCGGCGCCGACACCACCTTCGACCCGGCGCTGCAGAAATTCACCGACTTCCTCGAAGGTTCGGGCGGCAAGATCATCACGGTCCTGAGCCTTGCCGGCGGCCTGATCGCACTTGCTTCGGGGCGATTTGCTCTTGGCCAGGTCGCGGTGCCGGTGGGCGTCGGAATCGGCGTCGGCACCGGCGTGCCTATCGTCACCTCGGTCGTCACTGCGGTCATCTGAGCCGCGGTTAGCGACGGGAGGGCGGCATGGCCGACAGATACCTCGTTCCACGGCGGCTCGACGATCCGGAACTCATCGGTTTCTGGACCATCGACGAGTTTGCGGGACTCCTCGTCCCCTTCGCCTGGGGCATTCTCGCGCAGCACATCATCATCGGCACAGCCCTGTCCGGGCTCACCTGGTTCGCCCTTCGAAAGGCGAAGGCGTCAGGTGCCGGGTCGAAACTGGTCCATGCTGCCTACTGGTATCTGCCGGGGAGTTTCCTCGGGCTGAAAGCCACGCCGCCCTCCCACTGCCGCCTGCTCGCGGGCTGAGGGAGGACATCCATGAAACACGAATTCGCCTACGAGGAAGCGCAGCGCCACTTGCGCCAGCGCAACCGCTTCGCCGCGCTGGCGTCCGTTCTCGGCCTCACCAGCCTTCTCGCGGTCGGCGCTGCGGCAACGCGCGAAGAGTCTGTGATCCTCGTACCCGTCACCTCCGAACGCCTGACGCTCGGGAGCGATGCAACCGATGCGCACTACCTCGAACTCGTCACTCGCGACACTGCGCTGATGCTGCTCAACCGTGCGCCCGAGAGCCTCGACTACTGGATGGAACAGGTCCTGAAAGTCGCTGACCCGGCCGCGCACGGGAGCTTCAAGGCCGAACTCGTCAAGATCGTCGACGAACAACGCGGCTCGGACATCAGCCAGGCTTTCGTGATTTCGCGGATGGAGGTCGACCCGCAGGCGCTCACCGCCGTCGTCACCGGCACGCTCAAGACCTTCGTCGGCGCGCAGGTG
>CAMYIQ010000341.1 GCA_947258465.1 uncultured Erythrobacter sp. | reverse complement strand
GTTGCAAGGATGCACGATCACGATCTCAGGCGGATCGGGTTCGCGCAGCCGTTCGATCATGGCTTCGGCAATGGCGCGTGACGCGAAATACTGGCTTTCGGCATAAATGAAGCGCTTCGCTCGCGCGATCTGGTCGATATAGAGTTGCTGGATTTCGTCGACCTGATCCCAATCACGATAGGCCGCCCGGGTTCGGGCGATGCCGATTTCGACATTCTCGAACTGCACCGCGAGCGCATCGGGCCAAGGCGTTCCCGGCCTTTCTTCGATATCGGGAAGCGAACCGCCGCCCGCGCAGGTCCAACGGTCCTCGCCGAGTTCCGCCAGCGCATGGGCGACGTCGCCCTCCATCATCATCGCGGCGTCGTGCCACGGCGCGTAAGGCCTCCCCCAGGGCGTCTTACGTCGTGGATCGTCTTCCTTATGTTCGCGCGTATCCCAGCGCCTGTCGGTGATGTCGATCCCGCCGCATACGGCAACCTGATTGTCGAGCACGGCGATTTTCTGGTGATGGGTGCAGCCCACCGGATGAGCCGTGTCGAATTTGAAGGTAATCCGCCGGTGCCGCACCCATCGGGCCAAATCCCACCACATCGAGGCGCGCCCGATGGTCGAAAGCGCGCCTACGCTCCATTTGAGAATGCGGATATCGAGCTGTTTGCGATGGCGCGCGAGCCAGGCGAAGAAGGCGCCCAGCCGCGATGGAAATCCCCGTTTCCATGGCCGCTGCCACCATCTGCGCCCTCGTTCGAGATGAATGCGGGTATCGAAATCCCACCCGATCAGCAAAATGCGCTGCCGGGAGTTGAGCATGGCTTCCTGCATAAAGGCGAAATAATCCGCCGCATCCACGATGACGCTGGCCCGCGACGCGGAGACATATCGCCACACGCCAGGCTCCACCGACGGCGCCAGCCGGGAGACCCGGCTGGCATCGGGGGTGTCAGCGCCCGTTGCGGCCCCTCCCCATGCCGGGATCATTCCTTGGCGTCTTCCTTCTTTTCGGGCGTCACCTCGGCCTCGGCTTTCTCTTCCTGCTTGCGACGATCGAACACTGATTTCATATGCTGCATGTCATCTTCGTCGAGATGCTTCTCGAAGTCGGGGAAATGGTCGTCCTCTTCCTCGTCGATATGATGGCGATAGCGATGATCGAAGCTCTTGAACTTGGTAAGCCAGCCGCCTTCCGACATTTCCGTGGCGGCGAGATCGTTCAGCGCCTCTTCGATTTCGTGATGTTCCGCAACCGAGTGGCGCGTTTCCCCGGTTGTCGGGGGTTTCCTCAGCATGGTGGAATAAAGCGCCTGTTCCTCGGCGGCGGCGTGCGACTTCAGTTCCTTGGTAAGTTCCTCGAACAACGTCTTGCGCTGCTCGCTGTCGCCCGATGTCTCGAGTAGCTTGTCGAGCAATTCACGATGCTTGTTGTGATCCTTCTTGAGGCGCGCGAAAATTTCGGTGGCGTCGGTCATGGAACTTTTTCTCCTTCGAAACATGAACAGGATACCGGCGGTGCGGTTCCAATCTTGTGTCGCTGGCCCGGCGATCCCATGTCGGCCACGAGATGCACGAAAGACAGGCCCCCACCAGGTTACAAATGCGGATGATGGCGGAAGACGCATTTGCGGCGCTGCCCGCGAAATTCCGCGAGCAGATGGGCGATGTCGTTCTGCAGGTCGAGGATTTCGCCACGCAGGAGCAGCTCGCCTCGGTCGATATCAAGAATCGTTGGCATCTGTCCGGCCTATATGAGGGCGAGCCGTTGCCCGACCGATCGATATGGGAAAGCGGGCGCATGCCGCCACGCATCTGGCTGTTTCGCCAGCCCTTGATTGCCGAATGGCGTGAGACGGGCGTGCGCATGGACGATCTCGTTCGCCACGTGGTTGTCCACGAAGCCGGCCACCACTTCGGCTTCAGCGACGACGACATGCACTGGCTGGAGGACAAGGCCGACTGACCGGGCCGATTGGGTCGACCGGCCACAGAAACGTGCTTTTATGGGAAAATGGCGCGCCCGGAAGGATTCGAACCTCCGGCCCCCAGATTCGTAGTCTGGTGCTCTATCCAGCTGAGCTACGGGCGCGCTTGGAGGGCGCCAAATAGGCAGGCGCCCGCGTCTTGGCAATCCCTAAATCACAGTTTTTCGAACAAGTGCGCCGCCAGCGCGATATCGAGCGGCGGTTTGTCCAGTCGCGCGACCCCCTCCGGGTCGAACCAGCCAAGTTCGCCTCCTTCCCGAGCGCATAGCGGGCTTCCGTTATACAGCGACCTGTAAAGCACTATGACAATCGGCAAACGTCCCTGAACTGCGGTTTCTTCGGCGAAGGTAACGGGCGTGAGATCGCCTTGCCGGATCGCAATGCCCAGTTCCTCGTCAATTTCGCGCACCAGCGCATCCCGCGGTTTTTCGCCCGTTTCGACCTTTCCGCCGGGAAATTCCCACAGCCCACCATGATGCTTGTCGTCCGGTCTCCGCTGCATCAGCCAGCGCCCCCGGCCATCGAACAGGGCCAAGGCGACCACGCAGGTCCATGTCGGGATTTTTTCCAAAACTGCGGGTGTCCTCAATGCTTTTTTAACCGGCTTTGCCGTACCTCCCCACCGTCAGCTTGGACAAGTGGCGATTGGGGCAACGAGAATGGTCGATTTCCTGCACAAACTGGGACGTGACACGCGCGGTGCCACCGCCGTCGAATACGGGCTGATCCTCGCTCTGATCTTTCTCGCCATGGTTGGTGCGATCCAATCGTTCGGCACTTCGGCAATCGCCATTTGGTCGAAAGTCGAAACAGCAGTGGTCGCGGCGATAGGCGCCTGACGAGGCAATCGGCATGGCCAAGGAGATTAGGAGTTTTTCAATCTCTTCCGTGCAGAAAACGAAATTGCTCGAACCGCGTTTTCGGAACGAGCCGGGTACGAAGACTGAACCAGGAGACGACAGATGAAATTTTTCCGCAAGCTGCGCCGCGACGAAGAAGGTGCAACCGCCATTGAATATGGTCTCATTGCCGCTCTGATCGCCGTTGCCGCGATCACCGCAATGCAGAGCCTCGGCGGCGAGCTGAGCACGACCTTCAACAAGGTCTCGACCACAATGAGCAAAGCGAACGCCTAATTTCAGGCCGATCGAAGCATCAGGGCGGCGGGTTCTACCCGCCGCCCTTTTTCGTGCACAATGCGATCGTCCAGTCCTTATCGGCCCCTGACGACGATTTTCACCTTCTGACCCGGACGAACACCCTCGTTCGATGTCAGCCCATTCAGCACGCGAAAGCGCTCAACCTGACTGTCGCTATAGGCCATCCGCCGTGCGAGCGACTGTACCGTGTCACCCCTGCGCACGGTCACCACATCGATCACCCGAGGTATGACGTTGGCT
>CAMYIQ010000340.1 GCA_947258465.1 uncultured Erythrobacter sp. | reverse complement strand
CTCGTCAGGCTGAGCCGCCCGTGTAACCTTGGCGACGCCAAGGCGTCTGTCCTCGCAGGCGACGCGCGAAAAATCAGAGAAATGGTGCAAGATTTGATCCTCCCTTCAAGACGCGATCGCGACCCTGAGCTATTTGTGAAGATTTTTGGAAGCGGTGTCCGGACCCTGGTGTTCGTTGCGGGGCTGGGTGGGACCACGCGATATTGGGAGACGCGGGTAACCGAGCTTGCGCAAGAGCATAGAATTGTGCTCGTCGACCTCTTGGGCTTCGGACGATCGCCCAAGCCCTGGGTGAAGTATAGCGTCGAACGGCATGTCGATGCCCTGCGGCGCGTTCTCGCCCCTCTCGGGCCGGTAACGCTCGTTGGCCATTCGCTGGGCGCTTTGATTGCCGCAGCCTATGCGGCCAGACATACCGAGACTGTCGAGCGCCTCGTCCTCATCAGCTTGCCTCACTTCGGATCGCAGGACGCGGCGTATACATATATGCGCCAGGGACCGGTTAAAGGAGGGCTCATATACACCAACGTCCTGTTGACCATGCTAGCCTGCATCATCACGCGCCGCCTGTTAGGGAGAATCCTGCCCTATCTCATTCGAGATATTCCGCGCGAGGTCGTCGAAGACCTTGTCAAGCATACGTGGAGGTCATCTACCTCGTCGCTATGGGATGTTGTCTATCGCCATGACGTTGCGGACGACCTGAGAATTCTAGAGCCCGTTCACAACGTGCTTTGTATTCATGGGAGCGATGACATCATGGCACCGCTTGCGCCGGTAAGAGCGCTGGCAGAAGCTTTCTCGAATGTGCAGCTTTGTGTCCTTGAGGGGCTCGATCATCACCCCTTTCTGCGCGAGCCGGAAAGGTGCTGTGAGCTTATCGCGAGCTTTGCCGAGCAAGCGGCGCGAGAAGCCATGTTGCCGAATGGCTGAGCCCGCCTGACTCCTTTGGCCCCGGACGGGGAGGGCCGAGCCGCGCTGATGCGGGCCGAGGGTGCCTCTGCGCCGATCTCCGCCGTAATCGCCGGCCCTCTTTCCCGTCCGATAGACGAGACGCAGTCTGGCGCTGCTTACGGCCGAGCGGAGGGCGACATTACATTCAGCCTATTTCTTGCAGCGCTTTCGCCCCTGCTCGCGGTTCTGCTTTTCCTTGTCGGTCTGCGGATGCCCGCATCGCGGGCCATGGCACTGGCCTATATCGTAACCGCCGCTGCCGGCTATTTCCTGTGGCACATGGCGCCCCGCACAATCCTGGCCGCTTCGATCGAGGGTTTGGCGATCGCGGCCTCGGTCTTGTGGATCATCTTTGGTGCGATACTTCTCTTGAGGCTCCTTACCGAAGGCGAGGCGATGGCCCGGATACGCGAAGGATTCGCGGCCATATCGCCGGAACCGCGGGTCCAGCTCATCGTCATCAGCTGGACCTTCGGTGCTTTCCTCGAAGGCGTCGCCGGTTTCGGCACACCGGCCGCCATTACCGCTCCGCTGCTTGTGGCGCTTCGTTTCACACCCATGGCAGCCGTGTCGCTTGCACTGATTGCCAATAGCAGCCCGGTTGCCTTCGGTGCGATCGGTACGCCGGTGGCCATCGGGCTGCGCGAAGGACTCCGTCAACCTGCCGCAAATGGCGGGCTCGATAATCTGATCGAAAACTCGGCGCAGATGGCAGCTGCAATTGATCTGACTACCGGATCGCTCGTCCCGTTCGCGCTCATCCTTATCTATTCGCGGTTCTTTTCCAAAGAACTAAGCTGGTCCAGTGCGCTGGGCTATTGGCGGTTCGCTCTGTTTGCCGGTCTGGCTTACACCATACCTGCCTTTATCGTCAGTGCGACGCTAGGACCGGAACTTCCCGCGCTTGCCGGCGCGCTTTGTGCCATCGTGCTCGTGGTACCAGCAGCACGGCACGGCTTTCTCATGCCCCGCTCGAGCGGGGCTGATCCGGGTGCGCCGATTGCCGTAGAACCGTCACGCGTTACACTGAAGCGAGCCTGGGCACCCTATCTCTTGCTCGCCGCGCTCCTTCTCGTGAGCCGCGCAGATCTGTTGCCGGTTAAACAGGTCATGCAGGATGTCTCGTTTGCCTGGCTTTCGGTCTTGGGGACACCGATCAACATTGCGATTGCGCCGCTATATTTGCCGGGTTCGATGTTTTTGATCGCGGGTCTTTTGGCCGTCTTCCTTCTGCCTCTCGACCGTGAGCGGCTCCGCCGCGCTGGCCGGGACACATTGAAAATTACGGTCGCAAGCGCGGTGACGCTGGCGGCGGCGGTCCCGATGGTGCGCGTCTTTGTGCATTCGGCAATCAATTCAAACGGTCTGCCGAGCATGCCAATGGCGCTTTCAGTTCTTGCGGCCGATGCCGCCGGACAGAACTGGCCGGTGATTGCACCATTCATCGGAGCGCTGGGCAGTTTTCTCTCAGGAAGTGCGACCTTCAGCAATATGACATTTGCGCTGTTTCAGTTCACCGCAGCCAATCAGGCCGGACTGCCACCGGAAACCGTCCTTGGCGCCCAGATCCTTGGCGCTAGCGCGGGGAACATGGTGTCGGTAGTCAATGTGGTGGCAGCTGCAGCCGTCGTCGGCCGTGTCGGGCGCGAGGGAGAGATCATCCGGGTCACGCTCGTACCCATGCTCGCCTATACTGCTGCCGTTGGCCTTGTCGCCGCTGCCGCAATCGGGTTGGCACGATGATCGAGCATGTGCTGCATCTCATTCTCCTGTTGCTGGCGGCGAGATCCTTCGGCGAGATCGCAACGCGCATTGGCCAGCCCGCGCTGGTGGGGGAGATAGGTGCCGGGCTAGCACTGGCGGTTTTGGCGGCTTCCCTCAACGCCCCGTTTCTCGCCGAATTGTCGCGCAGCGCCTTTCTCGATCTGACCGCCGAATTCGGAATTTTCTTCCTGCTGCTGCTTGCCGGCCTTGAAATTGCCCCCGGAGAGCTGTTCAGACATTCGGGTCGCTCGGCTGCCGTTGCGCTCGGGGGCGTGCTGTTGCCACTCGCCCTGGGCCTGGCCCTTGCGTGGTGGGTGATTCCCGACAACCCGATGAAATTTGTCCAGGCTCTGCTGGTGGGCGTTGCATTGTCAATTTCTGCGGTCCCGGTCGCCATCGGCGTGTTCATGGACCTCGGCATGGTCCATACGCCAACCGGCCGTACGGTGATCGCCGCTGCAATTCTCGACGATATCATCGGACTTGTGCTGCTCGCGATCTTGACCGGCGCAATTGCGGCAGGTTCCGTCCCGGGGATTGGGGCGATGTTGCCGCTGCTTGGCAAAGCCGCGCTGTTCTTCCTCATTGTCGCTGGCACGGGCTATTTCGGAGCGCCGAGGATCGCCAATCTGATCTCGCGGCTTCGGATCCCCGCCCCTGAATTTACCGCGCTCATTCTGACAGCGTTGGGGTTTTCAGGGTTGGCCGAAGTGCTCGGAATGGACTTCATCATCGGAGCCTTTGCTGCCGCCCTTCTGTTCAACGCCAAGAGCCTGGGTCAAGCCTCTTTCGCGCGCCTGAAAGCAGCGGTCAGCGATCTCACGATGGGCTTGCTGGCCCCGCTTTTCTTCCTTTCGATCGGCATTCGCGTCGATTTCGCGGCCCTTGCCATCATTCCTGGCATCGTGCTGGCGCTGATCCTAGCCGCACTTGGCGGCAAGATCATCGGCGCAGGGATTCCTGCTCTGCTTTCTGGTCTCACCCGCAAAGAGGCGCTTGGGGTCGGGTTCGGCATGAGCGGCCGCGGAGCGGTCGAACTGATCATCGTAAGTATCGCCTTGGAAGCAGGGCTTTTTGATTATCCCGACCCGGTCGTTGCCAATCTCTTCTCAGCTCTTGTGCTGATGGCGCTCGTCACCACGATTGTCACGCCCATCGGACTGCGCTGGCTTTTTCGCGATCGGGGGTAGAAAGCCTGTAATCGGCCGGGCTGAAAACCGTCTCACCATATGGACGATGCTTCGGCGGCGACGGGTAAGATTTAGCCGCCGCTCGAGGCAACGTCCACGTTCGACCACTGCCGAGCACCGCTCGCGAATGACCCGGAGATTTCGATGCCCGACGCCCTTATTGCCTGGTTTGAGGATATTGGACGCGGCGACGTCGCCATGGTTGGCGGAAAGAATGCTTCGCTCGGTGAGATGGTCGGCGCGCTGTCGAAGCGCGGTATCAGAGTGCCGGGAGGCTTCGCCACAACGGCGCAGGCCTATCGGCACTATATCGCGGCCAACGGCATTGAACCCGAAATGAGGCGCTGGATCGAAGCGCTCGATGCCGGGCGCGCCTCGCTTCAAGTGGCAGGTGCTGCGATCCGGCATGCGTTTCTGGAAGGGGCGTTTCCACCGGAGATCGAGGCGGCCATCGGTGAAGCCTATGACGCTTTGTCTGCGCGCAGCGAACAGGATGCGGTCAGCGTCGCGGTCCGCAGCAGCGCGACAGCGGAGGATCTTCCCGAAGCGAGCTTCGCCGGGCAGCAAGAGACCTTTCTCAATGTCACCGGGAAGCGCGCACTTCTCGATGCCTGCAGGCGCTGCTTTGCCTCGCTCTTTACCGACCGGGCGATCAGCTACCGTCAGGCACAGGGTTTCGACCATATGGATGTTGCCCTGTCGATCGGAGTGCAGCGCATGGTGCGCTCGGATCTCGCTGGATCGGGGGTCATGTTTTCAGTCGATACCGAAACGGGTTTCCCCGACGTGATCGTGATAAGTGCCGCCTGGGGGCTTGGGGAGACTGTCGTCCAGGGCTCGGTCGATCCTGACACCTACCGTGTCTTCAAACCCTTTCTCGAACGTACAGATACGGTTCCGCTTATCGAGCGCAGTCTTGGGGCCAAGGAGCGCAAGATGATCTATGCGACCGGCGGCAGCGTCAGGACGTTGACCAAGAGAACCACGCGCCGCGAACGCGAGACCTTCGTCCTCTCCGATGACGAGGTACTTGAGCTGGCGCGCTGCGCCAAGACCATCGAAAAGCATTATGGTCGCGCGATGGACATGGAGTGGGCGAAAGATGGTGCAACCGGCGAACTCTTCATCGTCCAGGCCCGCCCGGAAACGGTTCAGGCGGGCAAGGCAGCGGGAAGACTGACTACCTACAGGTTGAAACAGCGCGCCGAACCGCTGCTTACGGGCGCGGCGGTCGGCGAGGCGATCGCCACCGGGGAGGTTTGCGCGATCCGGGACGCCTCGCAGATCGAGGCTTTTCGAGATGGTGCAATCCTTGTGACAGGCATGACCGATCCGGACTGGGTGCCAATCATGAAGCGCGCAGCGGGTATCATCACTGATCACGGCGGAACTACCAGCCACGCAGCGATCGTCAGCCGCGAACTCGGCGTGCCGGCCATCGTTGGGACACAGACAGCGACGCGCACCCTGCAGGACGGGCAGCCCATCACCCTGTCATGCGCGGAAGGCGACCGCGGTGCGGTCTATGAAGGGACGCTCGAGTTCGAAACCATCGAGTTCGACCTGGCGGATCTGCCCGAGACCGAAACCGATGTGATGCTGAATATCGCGAGTCCGGCCGCCGCCATGCGCTGGTGGCGCCTTCCCGCGCGCGGAGTAGGCCTCGCGCGGATGGAATTCGTGATCAACCACCTGGTCAAAGTTCACCCGATGGCGCTCGTCGCCCCGGAGAAGGTCACGAGCGAGGATGCCAGGCGCGCGATCGCCGAGCTTACGCGCGGATATGCCGAGCCGGCCGACTATTTCGTCGACACGCTTGCGCTCGGCATAGCAAAGCTCGCAGCTCCGTTTCATCCGCAGCCGGTGATTGTCCGGCTCAGCGACTTCAAGACAAATGAATATGCTCATCTTCTCGGAGGAGAGGCCTTCGAACCCGATGAGGAAAATCCGATGATCGGATGGCGCGGCGCCTCGCGCTATTACAGCCCCGGTTACAAGGCGGGTTTCGCGCTCGAATGCCGCGCCTTACGCCGCGTACGCGAGGAAATTGGTTTTGAAAATGTCGTCATCATGGTGCCATTCTGTCGCACGCTCGCCGAAGCCGATAGAGTTCTCGAAGTGATGGCGGAAAACGGTCTCGAACGGGGCCGAAACGGACTCCAGATCTATATGATGTGCGAGATTCCGGCGAACGTCCTGCTCGCGGAGGAATTTGCGCAGCGCTTTGACGGATTTTCGATCGGTTCCAACGATCTCACCCAGCTCGTGCTCGGGATTGACCGCGATTCCGAGCTTCTCGCCGATCAGTTCGACGAACGCAACGACGCGGTAAAACGGGCGATTGGCGAAGCCATCACCAAGGCGCACCAAGCCGGGATAAAGATCGGCATTTGCGGCCAGGCGCCGAGTGACCATCCCGACTTTGCCGGTTTCTTGGTCGCTTGCGGGATCGACTCCATTTCGCTTAACCCCGACAGTTTTGTTGCCGCAGTCAAGGTGGTCGCTCAAGCCGAGGCCATGTCGGATAAAGGCCGAGCACAACCGGCTGAGGGCTCGCGGATATGAAGGTCGTCATCTTCGAGGCCGAGGAATGGGAGGCGCGGGCGTGCCGTGCGCTCTCCGGCAATCACGAGCTCACTTGTGTCAAGGAACGGCTGACATCTGATAATGCGGCAAGATACAGCGATGCCGAAGTGATCAGCACATTCATCAACTCACGGCTTGATGCAGAAGTCCTGCGCCAGTTCCCCGAGCTGCGGCTGATCGCCACCCGCTCGACCGGCCACGACCACATCGATCTGGCCTGGTGCGCCGCCGAAGACATCGAGATCGCCAACGTTCCCGACTATGGTGATGTTACTGTAGCCGAGCACAGTTTTGCCTTGATGCTGGCGGCAGCGCGGCATCTCGTTCCGGCAGTCGAACGTACACGCCGCGGAAATTTTTCGCAGGATGATCTGCGCGGTATCGAGCTGCGCGGGAAGACCTTGGGCGTCGTCGGGACCGGTCGCATCGGGCGCCGCGCGATCGAGATCGCGCGCGGGTTTGGCATGAATGTCGTAGCCTTCGACGTCGATCCGGATGGCTCTGCGGCAGCAAATCTCGGCATTACCTATTTGCCTTTCGCCGAACTCCTTTCCCAAGCCGACATCGTCACATTGCATCTGCCGGCAACCCCTCAGACCCAGGATCTCCTGTCCGATGCCGAGTTCGCTGCCATGAAGACCGGCGCGCTCCTGATCAATACGGCGCGCGGCAACATCGTCAGCGTTCCCGCTCTGGTGCGCGCGCTGGCGGAGGGGAAACTTCGCGCCGCTGGTCTCGATGTGCTCCCGCAGGAGCCGCTCGTCCGCGAAGAAGCAGAAGTGTTCCGCGGACCGCCGCTTGAGAAGGAGAATTTGGAGGCCCTCGTGGCCAATCATGTGCTCCTGCGCTTTCCGAACGTCATCGTGACCCCGCATGTCGCCTATAACACGCATGAGGCGGTCGCGCGCATCATCGAGACGACAATCGAGAATATCGAAGCCTTTGCAATGGGTTCGCCGCAGAACCTCATTGTTTAGGGGGTCAGTCGCTCGGTGTGCGGGCGGCGAATTCTGCCGCTTCGCGCGCCATTCGCTCCTCGATTCCGCCACCCCAGCCATTCTCCAGCGATGCCAGGCGCTCCATGGCCTGGCCTTTGTCAAACAGATAGAGCAGCGTGTCGCTTGCGATGGGATAGGCCGCTCCAGAGCCTCCGCCATGTTCGATTACCACCGCCACCGCATAGCGGGGCCGGTCTGTCGGCGCATAACCAATGAACAATCCATGATCGCGCAGCTTCCAAGGGAGAGAGGCATTGGAGCGGACGCCCCGGCGACGTTCGGCCATCGTGATGCGACGAACCTGCGCGGTGCCCGTCTTGCCCGCCAGCTTGATGTTCGCAAGGGGGAGGCGGGCGCGGGTTGCGGTGCCCCGGCCATTGACAACATCCTCCATTCCCTGGCGGACGATCGCAAGCATTCGGGGGTCAATTCCGAGCGGGGCGGCAGGCGCCACCTTTGCGGCTAGTAGCTTGGGATGGGTTTTCTCACCGGCGGCAAGCCGCGCCGTCATGACCGCAAGCTGCAGCGGGTTGGCGAGCAGATAGCCTTGCCCGATTGTCGCATTGACAGTGTCATAGGCTTCCCAAGGCTCGTTGTATCGACGCCGCTTCCAGGCCGGATCGGGGACAGTCCCATAATACTGATAGGGAACCGGCAGGCCTGAAAACCGCTCGCCAAGCCCAAAACGTCTGGCCATGTCGGCAATTGGCTGAATGCCCACCCGAATGCCCATGACATAGAAGTATATGTCACAGCTTTCTGCGATTGCCCGGTTCATGTCGACTACACCGTGGCCACTACGGCGCCAGCAATGGAACGTGCCGCCGGCAATGTTGATCCGGCCGGTACAAAGGACGGTTTCGTCTGGGTCGATGTTCTCATGCAACAAAGCCAGGGCCGTGATCGGCTTGATGGTCGATCCGGGCGGATAAAGACCCTGGAGAGTCTTGTTTCTGAGCGGAACGCGTTCGTCTTGCGACAGCATGTCCCATTCGAACTGGCTGATCCCATCCGAAAAGCTGTTCGGATCGTAGGCCGGCATCGAAGCCATAGCGAGAACACCGCCACTGATCACGTCGAGCACCACGACCGAGCCGGACTGGGTTCCAAGCCGACGGGACGCATAGGTTTGAAGCCCGCCATCAATGGTCAATTGTACGCTTTTACCTATAGTGTCGGATCGGACTGCGAGCTCGCGTACGACCTTGCCCGTGGCTGTCACTTCGGCCCGGCGCGCGCCGGGCTTGCCCGTCAAATCCTTCTCGAGCGTCTTCTCGAGCATATCCTTGCCGACTTGCATGCCCGGAACCATTAGCAAGGGATCGCCGGTTTTTTCATACTCCTCGCGGCTAGGGGCCCCGACATAGCCGAGCAAGTGAGCTGTCGCGGCTCCTGCTGGATAGTGCCGCGAAAACCCTCTCATCGGGGATACGCCGGGGAGGTCGGGAAGGCGTACATTTACAGCGGCATATTGGTCCCACTCGACATCGCTCGCAACCCGCACGGGCTGGTGATCCAATGCTTGTGCGAGGTCGCTCCTGAGGCGGTCCGTCTCATCGGCGCTAAGACCCAGCAGCTCGGCAAGCTGCTTCAGGACTCCGTCGGCGTCCTCGAGGCGATCGGGCAGGAGATCGATCATGAAGACCGATTTGTTGCTGGCGAGGGGGACGCCCGTGCGATCAAGCAGCAATCCGCGCCTCGGCGGGATCAGGCTCAGCTGAAGCCGATTGCTCTCGGAGAGCAGTTGCCATTTTTGGTTTTCGGCGATCGCAAGCCAAGCGAGCCGGCCTGCCAACACACCGCCGAGACCGAGCTGCAACGCGCCCAAGATAGCGGCCCGGCGAGAAAACTTCTGCTCCAATATCCTTTTGTTTGTTGGCGGTTTCGCCACAGACTGCTCCTGATTGCAGGGTTCCCGGTTTTGATCGCCCGTCTAGACCGGCTCCTGGTGCGCGCTGGCCTGCCCGGGCGGCACCTCATTCGGATAAACAGACGCATGGCGCGCTTGGTGATTACGAGAACGCCGCCGACGGCGAAGCTCGGAACAAATGGGTGTTGCCTCTCGCCATGAGATGCAGGATCATGTTCATGGGGGCGCAGGCCTCCTCGTCCTCATAGGGATCCGGGCCCTTTCGGCGGTCAGTCTAGGCCTCGTTCAGATTGGCGACTTCGGCCGTGAGGGACCGCTGTGCCTGCTCGACAAGAACACGATGATCGGTCGTAGGTGGGATCGGCGGGAGTATCGAAACGGTAATCGATCCAGGATGCAGCCGCATGCCCTGCCGCCAGAGCCGGCCGGCATCGTGGGCAACGATTACCGCGGGTATCGCCAGATTACGATAGAGCAGTTCCACTCCGCGCTTGAATTCGATGGGGCTTCCCGGCTGCTTGCGTGTGCCTTCGGGGAAAATGAGCACCGAGCGACCCGCCGCTACTTGCGCGCGGCAGGCCGCAAGCATTTCACGCAGCGCCCGCGCGGATTGAGCGCGATCGACCGGGATCATGGGGGAGTGCTTCAGGAACCATCCTATCACCGGCAGCGCCAGAAGCTCACGCTTGGTGACAATCGCCACGTCAGGGAAGAGAACGAGTGCGGCAAACGTTTCCCAGGCCGATTGATGGTTGGCGATGATGAGGACGGGACCCTCGGGCAGGTTAACGCGTCCCCTTTCCGTATAGCGGATTCCTGCCAGCGCAGCGAGGAGACAGAGAAGGCCGCGCGCCCAAATCCGGGTGAGCTGCCGAATGATCCGCGGCGGACGACCTAGAAGAACCAATAGCGGGATCAAGGGCGCAAAAAGGAGAGTCCACACCGCCGCCGACACTGCAAAGGCGAGACTTCGCATAGTGGTGATCAGGCGGCTCATCGGGCTTTCTAGTCTCGGTGCAGAGGATTTCTAAACGGGCTCATTCAAGAGACGGGTCGCCGCAGCTCGGCTTACAGGACGAAGCGCATCAGCGCGTTGTTTCCCGGCCAGAACCTCCCATCATCCGCCGAAACACCAAAGAAATTTGAGGGGCGGGGCCTCTCCCTGCGTATTCCAAGTAGGTGGAACTTCGGTGGGGAAGAACTCATGCTATTATCTTACGCCGCACAATCAGAGGATATTGTTGCCGAAGAGCAGGAGCGTTCCGAACCTTCGAGCCCACAAGAGACGAACAGAGAGATTATTGAGCGGGTTCTTGTTGATGATTATGTCATCATCCGCCGTCTTGCGCTCAAGCGTCTGCGCAACCGTGTCGCGGCGGATGATGTCCTTCAGTCCTTCTGCGTCAAAGCGCTTGAGCGCGCGCACCAGCTGCGCGATGAAAAGGCCGTCCACGGATGGCTGCGGCGTCTCTTCGAAACGACGCTGCTCGACCATTACCGGGCCTCGGCGCGGCTCAACGCCAAAACGACCCCGCTCGAACCCGGCGGTTCACCCTTGGAAGAAATCTTGGGAGAAAGTTTATCGGTCGATGAAAGCGAGGTGGTCGAGGAGGTATTGGCG
>CAMYIQ010000339.1 GCA_947258465.1 uncultured Erythrobacter sp. | reverse complement strand
GGTTTCTCATTGAAATAGTGCCTCACCGCAGTGATCTAGGTCAGCATCATCGCCGCTCCCTGAAAAACTCGCGCAACAATTCCGCCGCCCTCGCCTCGCCGATACCGGCATAGACTTCGGGCCGGTGCAGGCATTGCGGTGGTTCGAAAACGCGCGCACCGTGTTCGACCGCGCCGCCCTTGGGATCGCTCGCCGCATAATAGAGCTTGCCGATGCGCGCATGGACGATCGCTCCCGCGCACATGGCGCAGGGTTCGAGCGTAACCCACAAGTCGCAATCGATGAGACGTTCCTCGCCCAGCGCGCGCGCCGCGCGGCGAATCGCCAGAATCTCGGCATGGGCAGTGGGATCGTGCGTATCGCGCGGCGCGTTGTGCGCCTCGGCGATCACTTCGCCGCCGCGAGTCACCACCGCGCCCACCGGCACCTCGCCCATGGCGGAGGCCTGTTCTGCGAGCGCAAGGGCGCGCTGCATGGGGTGCGGAAGTGTCCAGGCGGCCATATCTACCAGGCGCTAGCCCTCGACGCGCAAGCGCGCAACGTGCTTGACGATTCGCACCCTCGCCGCTATGCGCGCCGCTTTCCGGGACAAGAACGGACCCACGCTGCTTTAGCGCAGCACGGGAAAGCTCGCCCGCCCATTTGAACGAGAGACGTATCATGTCGCGCATTTGCGAACTCACCGGCAAGGGCCGCCAGGTCGGCAACAATGTGAGCCACGCCAACAACAAGACCAAGCGGGTCTTCCTGCCGAACCTCCAGAACGTCACGCTGATGAGCGAGAAGCTCGATCGCAGCTTCAAGTTTCGCGTATCGACGCAGGGCCTGCGCAGCGTCGAGCACAATGGCGGCCTCGACAACTGGCTGCTCAAGACCGGCGACGACAAGCTGTCGGCCAATGCGCTCAAGGTAAAGCGCGAGCTGAAGAAGGCGAACGCCGCTTCCGCTTGAGGTCTGCGGGGCGCCGGGCGCCCTGGCACCAGCGGAAATTCGAAAGGCGCGCGAGGACTACTCGCGCGCCTTTTCGCGTTGGTCCCAGCGTAGTTTGAGCAGCAGGGTGCGCTGGGTCGACATGAAATTGTCGTCCGAGATCAACCACAGATGCGTCCCGTCATCGTCACGGGTCAGCGCCAGCCCCTCGTAATTCTCCTGCGGGATCGCATCGCCGAATTCGGTCACCAGACGCGCTGCGATGGTGCCGTCGGGGCTTGGCCGATCGACGTCCACGCGAGCAATTGCCGATTCGAAGCCGGGCGGGATGCCCCAAACCACGCGGCGCAGAAGCACGAGCGCCTGCCCGCCGCCGAGCGGCGTGCCGTCGACAGGGCGGTAGCCCGCCGGGATGCCTACAATCACTCTGGCGGGGTCCTCATCCTTCACCGGGTCGGTGGCGAAGACAAGCGCATGGTGCTGGCCCCGCCCGCGGCGCGCGCGCTCCTCCACCACGAGGAAACGGCCGTCCGCCAAACGGATCAGCGTCTCGGCTCCTGCGTTGTCCTCCCAATCGCGCATCCCGGCCGGCCAAACCTCTATATCGGGATAGAAGCGCGCGTCGAAGCGGACAATCGATTTGCGATATTCGTAGCCACCCCACACCGTGCCGCTGGTCGGGTCGATTGCCAGCGATTCCAGGTCGCGCCCGACCTTGGCGCTCGCTTCCTCATCGCCGAACCGGGCGAGCACGCCTGGCTGCGCGCTTCGGTCGGGCCGCTCGAATTGCAACCTTCGCCCCGTATCCGACCCGGCAAGAAAACGCCTATCGTCACGTGCGACCAGCGCGGAAAACCCGCCGAATTCCAGCCGGTCGCCGGTTAGTTCCCATGCGGCGGAGAGCGTAAAGGGGCCGCTACGCCCAGGCGTTATCGCCAACGGCCGGATCGTCACCGAGCGCTGGAAATCGCGCGGGGGTTCGGGCGAGCGCCACCACAGGCCCGGCGCAAGCGCCGCTGTGAGCAGGATGGCAGAGAGCAAACGCGTGCGGCGCATGGACGGTACGTTTCCTTCGCAGGGCGGGCGAGCGCGTCAGTCGCTCAACGCATCGGACCGGTGAACAGCAGCGGATCGAGCCGGGCATTGCGCCATTTGAGGCTCCAGTGAAGATGCGGCCCCGTCGCCCGGCCGGAAGAGCCGATATCGCCGATGTGCTGGCCCTGCTTCACCTTGTCGCCCGTGCCCACATAGAGCCGCGAAGAGTGGAGGAAGGCGCTGTTGAGCCCTTGCCCGTGATCGATAATCAGCAACTTGCCCTCCAAGCTGAAATCGTCTTCCGCCAGCACGACCACACCGTCGGCGGGGGCGACATAGGGCGTTCCGCTGGTGCCGGTGCTGATGTCGATTCCCGAATGATAGCTGCCCGGTTCGCCGCGATAGATACGCTGCGCACCGAAGCGGCCCGAAATGCGCCCGGTGACCGGCCAGACGAAGCCCTGTTGCCACCCCCGCGCGCCGGTTTCGGCCAGCCGCGCATTCCATATCGCGTCGAGTTCGGGCTGGCGGCGGCGCATGAAGGCCGCGTTCGATCCCCGCGGCCTGCGCGCGACGTTGACATGTTCGATATTCCAGGCGCGCGGAGCCACGGTCAGTGGGCTGTCTATCGTCCGCCCATCGGCCAGCCGCGCGATCAGCCGCATCGTTTTCGGCGAATCGCGGTCGAAGGCGGCGAAGAACCGCCCCTCGCCATCGAAAGCGAGCTTTTCTTCGCCCAGCATCGCCTCGGCCGTCCCGTTCGGCACTGTTCCGCGTATCCAGCCGCCCTGTTCCAGTTCGCCCGCGAAAGTGAAGGCCGCGGGGCGAGGCGGAGCCGGTACCGGGGTTGGCGTAGGTGTGGATGCGGGTGTTACGCGAACCGGCTGCACCACTTCCGTTCGCGGCGGGGGCGCCTGCTCCGGCTCGGGGGCGGGAATGCAGGCGGCAGTCAGGAAGAGAAGCGGTGCGACCCGGGCGAAACTCACGGCGCCATTCGCTCGGTGGCGAGTTGCGCGCTGGCATAGGCTTCCTGGTGTTCGACCGACCAGTAGCGCAGCTCGTCGAGCGGAATCGGCACACCGCTCACCGCGCAAAAGACGTGATTGCCCGCGCGCAGGACACGGAAGCCGGAAGGGCCGTATTGCAGCTTGGCCTCGCCATTCGACGGACCCGAATTCTTGTTCATCAACATGGTGCGAATCCTAGCAGGTCGGCCTCAACCGAACAAATCGTCCTGTTTCGGCGCGGTTCGGGTCTTGCGCGGTTTGCGGCGCGGGGTGGGTGGGGGCGACGAGCTGCCAGTCGCGACATCGAGCGTGCCGTCGCGGAACTTGAGGGTGAGCGTCGATTCGCCCGCTGCCACCGCGCTGTCCGCTATGGTCCGCCCATCGGCTCCGGTCACTCGGACATAGCCGCGCTGGAGCGGTCGGTCGGGGTGGAGCTGCTCGGCAAGCCGCGCAAGCGCCGCGAGCCGTTCACGGCGTTCGGC
>CAMYIQ010000338.1 GCA_947258465.1 uncultured Erythrobacter sp. | reverse complement strand
GCTCGAACAATCGAATGTGAAAACCACCGAAGTCCTGGTCGACATGATCGATGCGCAGCGGCTCTTCGCCATGCGCAGCAAGGTCATCTCCACCGCACGCGAAATCGACGAAAGCGGCGCGCAGCTCATGCGCCTCGGCTAATCAGGGGAAAGGATAAGCCATGCCCACTTCAGCCCTTCAGGTCGCCCGCACCGGGCTCGAGGCACAGGATGCGCGCATGCGCGTCATCGCCAACAACCTGGCCAATGTCGGCACCACCGGCTTCAAGCGCGACCGCGCCAATTTCGCCACGCTCGCCTATCAGGACGCCCGCGTTGCCGGACAGCGTTCCTCGGGCGAAACCGCTTATGCCACCGGGCTCAACCTCGGCACCGGCGTGGCGGTCCAGTCGACCAGCCAGATCATGACGCAGGGCGCGCTCAATAACACCGACAACGCCTTCGATCTGGCGCTCGACGGCGATGGATATTTCCAGATCGAGATGCCGGGCGGCCAGATCGGCTACACCCGCGCGGGTAACTTCACGCTCTCCGCAGAAGGGCAGCTGGTCACTCAGCAGGGTTATGCCGTGCAGCCCGCGATCACCGTCCCCGAGGGCTCCACCGCGATTGCGGTATCGCCCGACGGCATCGTGTCGGCCACGCTGGCGGGCGAGGCCGAGCCGGCCGAGCTGGGCCAGATCCAGGTTGCCCGCTTCACCAACCCTTCGGGCTTGCAGGCGATCGGCGACAACTTCCTCGTCGAAACCGCAGCCAGCGGCGCGGCCGAACTGGGTATCGGCGGCGAGAACGGTCGCGGCAATATTCGGCAAGGCATGCTCGAGGCGTCGAACGTCAACATCGTCCAGGAACTGGTCGACATGATCGAAGCCCAGCGTGCCTACGAAATCAGCTCGAAGATGGTCTCCGCCGTCGACGAGATGCTGCGCAACGCCAACCAGACGCTGTGAGGACCATTCCCATGAAACCCGCACTCTATCTCGTCCCCATGACGCTCGCCCTTGCGGCTTGCGGAGGGGGCTCCGCGCGGCCCGAAGGCTTTACGGCCGCGCTCCCGCCAGCCCCGCAGGCGGCGCCTACGCAGCATCGGGACGGCGCGATCTATCAGGCCAGTCACGGCTATGCGCCGCTTTATTACGGCAATCGCGCGTCGCGGGTCGGCGATATCGTCACGATCGTGCTGGTCGAACGCACACAGACTTCGAAATCCACCAGCGGATCGACCAAGCGCAACGGCAAGATCGGGCTTTCTCTCCCGCAATTCGTCGGCATCGACGACGCCGATCTTAATGCCTCCGGCGGTTCGTCGTTCAAAGGGGCGGGTGATGCATCGCAGGCCAGTTCGATCCGGGCGGACCTGACCGTGACCATTGCCGAGGTTCGTCCGAACGGGACGGCACTGGTGCGCGGAGAAAAGGTCATGCAACTCAGCCAAGGCGAAGAGTGGGTCCAGCTTGCCGGCATCATACGTCTTGCCGATATCGATCAGGACAACCGCATCCCGTCGATCCGGGTAGCCGATGCGCGCATTTCCTATTCGGGCGCGGGCTCGGTCCAACGCGCGAGCCGGGAAGGCTGGCTGTCGCGTTTCTTCGGCGCGATTTCGCCCTTCTGAGGATGTCGATCATGAACCGCCGCCTCGCTATTTTCTTTCTCGCGCTGCTTGCGTCGCTACCGGTTCCGGCAGCGGCCGAACGGGTCCGCGATCTCGGCCAGTTCCAGTCCGTCCGCTCCAACCAGCTGACCGGCTATGGCATCGTTGTCGGCCTCGACGGGTCGGGCGACGACAATTTCGCCTATCTCACCCAGGCCATGCGCGGTGTATCGGGCCGCCTCGGCCTCCAGCTTCCACCGGGTGTGAACCCGGCGCTCAAGAATGCCGCGGCGGTCATCATCACCGCCGAACTGCCTGCTTTCGCAAAGCCCGGTCAGCGGATCGATGTCACGGTTTCGACCATGGGCAAGGCCAAGTCGCTGCGCGGCGGCGCGCTGGTAATGACCCCGCTCTACGGTGCCGACGGCCAGATATACGCGATGGCGCAGGGCAACCTCGCCGTGGGCGGGCTTGGCGTGTCGGGCAAGGACGGTTCGAAGCTGACGGTCAATGTGCCGACCGTGGGACGGATTGCCGATGGCGCGACCGTCGAACAGGCTGTCTCCAGCAACTTCGATTTCAGCGAAGTCCTGCGCTGGAATCTCTATTACGCCGATTTCCTGACCATTTCGCGCGTGCGTGATGCGATCAACGGCGCGTATCCCGGCATGGCGCAGGTCGAGGACGGAGTGACGCTGGCGCTGATGCTGCCGCCGGGTGCCAATACCCGCGCGGAAATCATGGCCCGTATCGAAATGCTCGAAATCAACCCGGCGGAGCGTGCGGCCAAGGTCGTCATCAACAGCCGGACGGGTACGATCGTCATCTCCAGTGCCGTGCGGCTGGCCCCTGCGGCGATAAGCCACGGTAGCCTGGTGGTGCGGATCGACGAGAACCCGATGGTGGTCCAGCCCGAACCGTTCTCGCGCGGACGCACAGCGCTGGAACCCGACAGCACCATATCGGCGAGCCAGCAGGACAATGTCGTATCGCGCATTGGCCCCGGTGCATCGCTGGCCGAAGTGGTCGATGCTCTCAACGCACTCGGTGCGAGCCCGGCCGATCTCGTCGCCATTCTCGAAGGCCTGAAGCAGGCCGGATCGCTGACGGCGGAGCTGGTAATCATATGACCTTGGATTCGATCACTCTCGGTGGCGCTCGGCCATTGGCGGACCGCGAAGCCGCGCCCGCCCGCAACGAACTGCGCGATGCCGCGCAGCAATTCGAGGCAATCCTGCTGCGTCAGATGCTGGCGAGTGCGCGAAGCACCGATTTCGGCGGCGAGGATCTGTTCGGCGGGCAGGGCGAGGAAACATTTCGCGAGATGCGCGATTCGCAATTCGCAGACATGACGGCAAAATCGGGCCAGCTCGGGTTCGCCGCGGCGATCGAGAACCAGCTTGCACGTTTTCTTCCGCGAGGTGACGGCTGATGGCATCCGACCTCCTCTCCATCGCCACGAGCGGGGCGCGTGCTGCGCGCGGTGCGCTGGATGTCACGGCGCAGAACATCGCCAATGCGTCGAGCGATGGCTATGTCCGTCGCAGCCTGCGTATCGAGGAGGTCTCGGCTTCGGGCGGGGCCGGACGGATTGGCGACATCTCGCTGTCGGGCGCGCGTATCGCGGAAATCCGCCGCAATGCGGATTCCTTTCTGCAGGGCGAGGTTCGTCGCACATCCGGCGATCTTGAACGGGCCAATGTCGAATTGTCGGGGCTGCGCAACATCGAAAGCGCGGTCGAGCAATCGGGCGTGTTTTCCTCGGCCGTTGAATTCGAGGCGATGCTGCAGCAGCTCGCCACCGATCCGGTGGATCCTTCTCGGCGCGCGGCGGTGATCGCCGAAGCCTCGACGCTGGCGGACAAATTCAACATTGCGGCGTCGAGCTTCGATGCCGTGGGCGATGGCCTGCGCTTCGAAGCCGATGCGCAGGTTTCCGACGCCAATGTCATCGGCGCCGAGCTGGCCCGGGTGAACCTGCGTCTGACGCGGGCAGGCGCCGGCAGCAGCGACCGCGCCGCCCTGCTCGACCAGCGCGATCAGATGCTCGAACGCTTGGCGGGTTTGACTTCCCTGACCACCAGTTTTGCCAGCGATGGCAGCGTAGCCGTATCGCTCGGCGCCAACCCGCCTCGCAGCTTCGTGCAAGGCGGCACTGCGGGAACCCTCACATCGTCTGCGGCAGCCGATGGAACGCTGAGCTTCGCTGTCGATGGTCAGGCGATGCAACCCGGATCGGGCAGCCTGGCCGGTGCTTCGCTGGCCCTGACGGAACTGGCATCGACCCGCGGCCGACTCGATGCGATCACTGCCGGACTGGCCGATGCAGTCAACAATGCGCAGATGGCGGGCGTCGATCTCGACGGGGCTCAGGGGCAACCGATCTTCGCCGGAACGACGGCGGGAGCTCTGCGCGTCGTCATGACCGAGGGCCGGGGGATCGCGACGGCACCAGCCGGTGCAGGCGCCGGTAGCCGCGACGATGCCAATCTCGACGCGCTGCGCCAGTCGCTGGCGGGCCTCGATCCCGCGCAAAAGCTCAGCGGACTGTTGTTCGACGTTTCCAGCAAGGTCGCCGGGCGGGACGTGACACAAGGCGCGCTCGAAACGATCGCATCTTCTGCGCGCGTATCTCTCGAAGCGCAGTCGGGAGTCGATCTCGACCAGGAAGCCGCCAATCTCATTCGCTTCCAGCAGGCTTTCCAGGCCTCGGGCCGGGCCATGCAGACAGCGAGCGAAATTTTCGACACTCTCTTGGGGATCGGGCGATGATCAATCTCAGCACCGGTGCATTCTATGAACGCGGCTCCCGCCAGATCGGTACCTTGCGTGCGCAGGCAGAAACGCTCCAGCGGCAGATCGGTACCGGGGAGCGCCTCGAACGCTCCTCGGACGATCCCGTGGCCGCCGCGCGTCTGCGCATGCTATCGCGCACCGAGCGCATCGCCAATGTGGATACGCGCAATTCGCAACTTGCCGAAGCCGATCTTTCCCTCACCGACCAGACGCTGACATCGATCGGTGATCTCGTGGTGCGTGTGCGCGAACTGGCGGTTAAGGCTTCCTCGAGCACGCTGAGCGATGAACAGCGTGGAGCGATTGGAGTGGAAGTCGCCAGCCTGCGCGAAAACCTGGTCCTGCTGGCGAACAGCCGCAATATTTCGGGCCATGCGCTACTCGGCGGACAGACGAGCGGATCGGCTTATGTCGAAAACGGCGCACAAGTGGATTTCGTCGGCACGACGACGGTTACCCCGCTGGAAATCGGCGAGGGGCAGTCTGTCGAAGCGGCGCTCACCGGACCGGAAGTCTTCGAGTTCGAAGCCCCGAGCGGTCCGACCGATCTCTTTGCCGTTCTGGGCGGTCTTGCAGCCGCGCTTGCCAGCGGCGGTCAGGCGGCAGCCGACGCGAGTTCCGCAGCCCTGGCGGATATCGATGCTGGCCTCGAAAAGGTGACTACCGCGCAGACCGTGGTCGGTGCCCGTCTCAACTGGATCGACCTGATGAGCGAGCGGCGGGAAAACAACGCCGAACGTATCGCGGAGGAACGCTTGAATGTCGGGGGGGCAGACATCGCCGCCACGATGACCCGCCTCCAGGAAACCATGACCGTTCTAGAGGCAAGCCAGGCCAGCTTCGTTCGTCTCGCCAACCTTTCGCTGTTTTCAATGCTGCGCTGATCGCGCACCGTATCGGAGGAACTGCCCTATGTACGCGATCATCGGCATCGTAGTCCTAATCGTCATGGTTTTCGGCGGTTTCATGCTCAGTGGCGGCGCGATGGGGCCGGTTCTGGCGGCCATGCCCTATGAAATGCTGATCATTGGCGGTGCCGCGATCGGCGCGATGGTAGCGGGCAATTCGCTCGACGGACTCAAGGCGATCGGCGGGGCGTTCAAGAAAATTTTCAAGGGGCCGCAGCATACCAAGCAGGACCATATCGATGCCATCGCGCTGACCACGCAATTGATGCGCATGCTCAAGAACGACGGGCCGGTCGCGTTGGAAAGCCATCTCGACGATCCGGCCAATTCGACCGTGTTCAGCGAATATCCGAACCTGCTCAAGAACACTGCGCTCATCGCGCTGATCTGCGATACGCTGACCCTGCTGGTGGTGTCTTCCGGTACGCTCGAAACGCATGCCGTCGAAGAGGTGATGGACAATGCGATGAAGACGCATTTTCACGAACTGCACGAACCGCAGCACAATCTTCAGACCCTGTCGGATGCGCTACCCGCGCTCGGCATCGTCGCGGCGGTTCTGGGGGTAGTCAAGACGATGGGCTCGATCGACAAGCCGCCCGAGATTCTGGGCAAGATGATCGGCGCGGCGCTGGTCGGCACCTTTCTCGGGGTCTTGCTTGCCTATGGGATTGTCGGCCCGCTCGCGGGACGTCTCAAGCAGGTG
>CAMYIQ010000337.1 GCA_947258465.1 uncultured Erythrobacter sp. | reverse complement strand
GTTGTTTGCAAGTCAGGTGCCAAGACAGGTATCACTTGCGGTCAGATTGTTGATGCTGATTATCCCTATGGTGGAACCTACGGTCAACCGTGGATCAAAGTAAGCAAAACCTATCAGTCTGACATTTCTCAGCCTGGAGATAGTGGTGGCGCTTGGTTCGTATATCCGGGTTCGTCTCAACGAGTAAGAGCTGTGGGCGTGCATACTGCTGGACCTGAAGGCGACGCGGGATTCAACAGCGTCGCTATCTACATGCCAATTGATCGTGTGTTTAAAGCCGCTACCGCCGAGCTGATAACTTCCCCGTGATCGACTGTTAGAAAGCCGCTGCGTGGTTGCGCAGCGGCTTTCGTTCTGGTCTAAATTCACAGCTACGTAGATCGTTCGACGCCGTCTGTCGCTCACCCGAGCGCAACTCGAGCGCGTCGGCCACCTTCTTGCGGTTGGCGATGTAGTTGCCTCATTGTGGCTCGCGCGGCCGATCACGATATAGGTAGTCTTGGCGTCCACCATCATCGCTGGGTGGTCTTCCAGGTAGGTCATCGATCCGTCGGCGGCCGCACCCTAATTGGCTGCAGCGTGTGGCACGGCCTACAACCGCCGAAGGTATCACGAGGTTTCCTTTCGGGATTGGAGATCAACCGTCGAATGACCGATACTGGGTCGTTAGCCGAACGGCAGCTACCCGCTTCGCGTCGACCCAAAGCGGACTGACCGCAAACGGCCCCTAAATTGTCATCTCGGGCGAACCTTCCTGGCCAAACGTCGCAAAGGGTAGACACCCATCGCCTCAATTCCTGAACGAGGACTTGATCTTATGAGATCGCAAGTGACGGCGGACGGCACGACGTTCTGCCTTTTCCATCCACTGGCTAATGGAGAGCCCGCCTTCGGCCAAATCGGCGAGAACCGCGCCCCGTTCTCCAATCGGCATTTCCTGACCGGTCGTCGTGTCGACCGTTGTTTGGCGCTCGATCTCGGCGTTCAGCAACGCACCACCCAGAACGCCATATGCGGACAGAAAAAGCCACATCAGAAAAACTACGATAGCGGACAACGACCCATACGTAGCGTTGTAGTCGCTGACATAAGCTACGTAGAACGAAAATCCAAACGAGACCACGATCCAGAGCAGCGTCGCGGCGATCGCTCCGGGAGCGAGCCATAGCCATCGGGCCGGTTCTCGGTCCGGGCCGTAGCGCATAATGAGAGCAAAACCGGCACTCCCAAACAGGATTGATGCGATCCAAGTCAGACACTTGATTGCAAATGCGGCTGCTTCCCCGAGCAGATTACCGGCTTGCATTTGCAACCAGGCGAACATTCCGCTGCTGATTAATCCTGTCAATGCCACGAAAATCGCTGCCAACGTAAGCGCCGCCGCACGAAAATTCAGCGAAATGATGCCCCGTGTCTCGTGCTCTTCGTTGATGATGTTGAGTGCGCCAATCAGCCCGTTGGCGGCACGCATCCCTCCGAATACTGCGAAACCCAACGCAATGGCGAGTGCCAGCCCGGTCACTCCGGCATTCGCCGTGACGACGCTGAGCAACTGATTTTCGATGACCGCCGCCGCTTCGCGCGGGACCAGTTCAATGGACCGCATCTGTCTCTGGACGGTTTCGACGTCCCCAACCAATCCATAAACCATTACGGTCGCGGCGATGAGCGGCGTGAGCGCAAGGAAGGTGAAAAAAGCCACACCAGCGCCCAAAAGAGACAGATTGTGAAATCCCCACATAGTCCACACACGCCTAAGAATCTGTTTCCAAGCAGCTTTTGGCATCTGCCAAGGGCTTTTTGCAGTTGCGCCGGGAGCGTGTTTGGGTGATGAACTTGCACCATGGGTGGGATTATCGGCCTCATCTGAGGCTTGCCGACCGCTTGGCGATGATCCGGTTAGTCCTTCGTTATGCACCTTGGGTCGCTTTCTATGGTCGTCGATAATTCGCCTCTTGTTCAAACACCTCCGCGAAAAAATCGTGCCCCGGTTCGGCCTTATGCTGTCTCCATGCTTGCATGCGCGCTCGCTATCGTTGCTAACCCAACGCTGGCACAGGATGTCGAGCCGACGGGTGGTGATCCTTCAGAGCCTCCCGTTCCAGTTCCTCCTGCCGACGCGGACCTGCCCGAACTTGGCCCCGTAATAACCGATGAGGAATTCGAGGACACGATACCGGAACTGGACCCGCTTTCCGATCCTGAACTCGACTCACCGCTCGAGTCGATCGAGGAATTCGAGCGCCGGATCGCCGCGGCGCAGCCCGATGGCAATCCGGCCGCGGGCGAGGCGCCGCCACTCAACGACCCTGCTCTGGCTGACGGCGAGACGGTCGAAGAAATCGGCGATGCTCCGGTCCGTGATGCCGAATTGGTGGTTCCCCTTCCGCCGCTTGAACAGTTCGAAGTGGAGCCCGTCGAGTTCGCTCAGGACGAGAGCGACGAGGAGGTCGTCGAGATCGCCTACTCGGTTCAGGTGAACGGACTCGATGCGGCCGATGAACAAACGGACACGAGCCTGCGCGGGCAGTTCGATGATTTGTCTGCGCTCGAGGACGGCGCCGGAGAGGCTGCCAATGTCGCGCAGGTTTCGGCCAGACTGACCGAGGACAGCGCCTTGATGCAACGCATCCTTGCCGCGGAAGGTTGGTACGAGGCACGCGCCACGACGCGCGTTGATCGATCGAATGAAACGGGCGGACAGCCATTGACTGCAGTGATCGATGTCTTGCCGGGGCCACGCTATGTTTTCTCGGACATCGTGATTGATGCGCCGCCTACCGAGCCAGCTAACCTGATCCGTGACAATCTGGCACTGCAAGTAGGCGAACCGATCGTCGCCGCGCGGGTGCAGGGAGCGGAGGCGCAGGTGGCGGTGACGCTGCCGGAAAACGGCTACCCCTTCGCCGAGATCGGCCAGCGCGACATTCTGCTCGATCAGGAAACCGGCGACGGGGTTTATACCTTGCCGGTCGTCACCGGGCCACGTTCGCGCTTCGGCGAGATCCGCACCACCGGCAACCTGGCCTTCGATGCCGAGCATGTCGAGGTGCTGGCGCGCTTCGAGCGCGGCGAGCTCTACGACAGCCGGATGGTCGACGATTTGCGGAAGGCGCTGGTCGCGACGGGCCTGTTCAGTACCGTCTCGGTGCTGCCCGAACAGAGCGGAGAACCGGCGGGCGACGGCACCGAATACGCCACCATCCTCGTCGAGCAGGATGCCGGGCCGCCGCGCACCCTGGCCGGAAGCGCGGGCTTTGGGACGGGACAAGGCTTCAGGATCGAAGGCAACTGGACTCACCGCAATCTGTTTCCGCCCGAAGGCGCGTTAATCGCCCGCGCCGTGGCGGGGACGCAGGAACAAGGGGCGGGGCTGACATTCCGCCGCTCCAACGCGGGCAGGCGTGATCGCACCTTCCAGGCGTCCGCGGAGGCGCTGCACAGCAACTACGACGCCTACGAGGCGTTCACCGGACGCCTGTCTGCGCTGGTGAGCTACGATTCGACCAATATCTGGCAGAAGCCCTTCACCTATGCCTACGGCGCGCAACTGATCGGCACCAACGAACAGGATTACGATTTAGCTCTCGGAGAACTCGATCGGCGCACCTTCTTCATCGGCGGGCTGATCGGCCAGATCGGAATCGATCGTACCGACAGCCTGCTCGATGCGCGCGAGGGTTTCCGCGTCACCGCGCTGGTCGAACCTGAGGGCTCGCTGGAGGACGGCTTCACGCCCTATGTCCGCGCGCGGGTGGACGGATCGGCCTATTTCTCGCCGACCGACGCGATCACGCTGGCGGGTCGTGTGCGCGTCGGGACCATCCAAGGCATCGAGCGCTTGGATCTCGCGCCCTCGCGCCGATTTTACAGCGGTGGCGGCGGATCGGTGCGCGGCTTCGGTTACCAGCAATTGGGCCCGCGCGTCGTTTATCCCGATCCGGATTTCGAACCCGATCCGGACGAACCGGACGAGGAAGCGCCGCTCATCTACCGGCCGCTTGGCGGGCGCAGTCTCAACGAAGCGGCGGCCGAAGTGCGCTATCGCTTCGGCAATTTTGGCGTCGTCGGTTTCGTCGATGTCGGGCAGGTCTATGAAAGCACCGTGCCCGATTTCAGCGATTTGCGTTTCGGTGCCGGCGTGGGCGGGCGCTACTACACCAATTTCGGCCCGCTACGGCTCGATGTCGCGATGCCGCTCGACCGGCGCGAGGGCGAGAGCAAGTTCGCAGTTTACGTCTCGATCGGGCAGGCGTTCTGATGGCCGAAGACACGCAGATCGAACCGCCCCGCCGCAACCGCGCGCGGATCGTCGCGAAATGGAGCGCGATCGTGGTCGGCGGCTTGGTGCTGCTGGTGGCGGCGCTTCTGATCGGCCTCAACACCGGTCCGGGCAAACGGTTCGTCGCGGACCAGATCGGCGCGCTGGAGTTTGAGAACGGGATGGAAATCGATGTCGGGCGGATCGAGGGTTCGCTCTATGGCGAAATGATCCTGCACGACGTATCGCTATCCGATCCCAAAGGCACCTTCCTGACCTCGCCAGAAATGCGGATGGACTGGCGCCCGTTCGCCTTCATCAACAGCCATATCGATATTCGTTCGCTGACATCGCGGCTGGTAACGCTGCAGCGCCTGCCCGAATTCAACGAGACGCCGCCATCCGAAGATCCGCTGCTGCCCGATTACGACATCGATATCGGCACGCTCCAGATTGACAGCTTCGTCGCCGAAGCGCCGGTCAGCGGCGAGCGCCGGGTGGCGTCGCTCGCGGGCGAGGCGCATATTGCCGACGGTCGCGCGCAGGCCAGATTCGATGCCGCGACCATAGCGGCCCAAGGCCGTGCAGGGGGCGACCGCATCACGCTGCTGCTCGACGCCGTGCCCGAGGAAAACAAGCTTGATCTCGACCTCGACCTGAATGCACCCGGTGACGGCGTGCTAGCGGCAATGGCCGGCCTGACCGAGCCGGTCCGCATCCGCCTCAATGGCAAGGGCAGCTGGGAAGCGTGGAACGGGCGGCTCGACGCCAACCTCGACGGCAGCGAATTAGCCCGGTTGCGCCTGGCTGCGCGCGATGGAACCTTCGCCGTACGCGGTCCGACACGCATTGCGCGGCTGTTTGAGGGGCCAACCTCCGCCCTGCTCGGCCCGGTGATGAATATCGACATGACCGCCGCGCTCGACGAGCGCCGCGCGACGCTCGCGGGCAACCTCAGCAGCGACGCCTTCCGCCTCAACACCAATGGGCTGGTCGATTTGTCGGACAACAGCTTCGAGGAACTCAAGCTGGCCTTCGTGCTGCTGAAACCTTCGGCCATGGCGGAGAACCTGCGGGGCAACGGGCTGCGCGCGCTGCTTACTCTTAACGGCGAATTCACCACTCCGCGTGTCCAATATGCGATCAACGCAAACCGGCTCGTCATGAACGATATGGGGCTGGAAAACCTGCGCGCGAGCGGCGAAGCGACCGTCGACGCCGACCGGATCATAATCCCGGTCGAAGCCAGCGTCTCCCGAATCGTGGGTCTCGACACCGTCGCGGGCGGAACTTTGCGCAATGTCCGCCTCGCGGGCGACCTCGCAATCGACGGCTCGCGCATCCTGTCGGACAACATGCGTATCCGTTCGGACCGGATCGATGCCGGGCTGATCCTCCTCGCCGATACCTCAACCGGGCTCTACACCGGCGCAATCGACGGCAAGATCGACAATTACAGGATCGAGAGCGTCGGCATCTTCAACATCGAGACCGACGTCGATCTTGAGTCGCAGGATGGCGGTTTCGCGCTGGCGGGCCGCATCCGGGCACGCTCGACCAGCCTGTTCAACGAGGGCGTGCGCAACTTCCTCGGAGGCAATGCAGTTGCCGCAAGCGATGTGCGCTATGGACCGGACGGAGTCATTCGCTTCTCGAACCTGTCGCTGCGCGCCCCGGCTGCGCGGATCACCGGCGGGAGCGGCTTCTATGCGCCCGACGGACGATTGGCGCTCAACGCCGATGGCGTGACCGACGCTTATGGCCTGGTCGGGGTGCGGGTGGCGGGTACCCTCACCAATCCGCAGGCCGTGGTTACCGCCGAGCGCCCCGATCTGGGCATCGGCCTCGCCAATCTGCGGGCGGAGATCACCGGTGCCCGAAACGGCTACCGGCTCGATGCGACCGCCGATACCGATTACGGCCCGCTCACTGCCGACGTGGTGCTGGGCACCGGCAGCCAGCTGACGCTCGACATCAACAGCGCGAACCTGGCCGGGATCGATTTTGCCGGATCGCTGCGGCAGACGCCCGCGGGGCCGTTCGCGGGGCAGCTCGATGCCAACGGCCGTGGTGTCGCAGGGGTCGTGCGTCTCGATGCGGCGGGGCAGCATCAGCAGGCGCTGGTCAATTTGCGCGCGCGCGACACCGTGCTGCCCGGTCCGGCCAATCTCGCGATCGGCTCGGCGGTCGTCGACGCACGTATAATCCTCTACGACCAGCCCTATGTTGTCGCCGACGCCCAGTTGGCGCAGACGACCTTCGGCAGCCTCAACCTCAACGCCGCGCGTGCGAAGATCAACTACCGCAACGGCAGCGGCAACGCGCAGGTATTGGCCGAGGGCGTCAGCGGCGTGCCGTTTCGCGTTGCCGCCAATGCCGAGCTCAAGCCCGACCTGTGGCGTGCCGCGCTCAAGGGGCGGGTACGCGGCATCGACTTTGCGACCACCAGTCCGGCGCGTATCATCCCGCGCTCGGGCGAATACGAATTGCTGCCCACGCGGATCGATTTCGGTCGCGGCAATATCCGGCTGGCGGGTACTTACGGCAAAGGCATCAAGCTTCAGAGCCGCCTCGACTCGCTCGATATAGCGATGATCGACGCATTCGTGCCGGGACTTGGCATCAACGGCCGCGCCACCGGCAGTCTCGATTTCAGCCAAGCGAATTCTGCCGCCTTCCCGCGGGCCGATGCGCGGCTTCAAATCGCCAATTTCAGCCGCACCACGGCGGTTTCGGTCAGTCAGCCGGTCGATATCAATTTCGTCGGCAAGCTGCTGCCCAACGGCGGCGAGGCGCGCGCCGTAATGCGTCGGCGGGGCAGCGTGATCGGGCGAATGACCGCCTCTCTCACCCCGCTGCCGCCCGGTTCGGGTAGCTGGACAACGCGGCTGCTGGCCGCGCCGCTCGACGGCGGCATCCGCTACAACGGCCCCGCGGACACGCTGTTCTCCTTTGTCGGCCAGCCCGACCAGCGGCTATCGGGCCCGATCGGCGTAGCGGCGGACTTTTCCGGGCGGGTGCAGAGCCCGCAACTGGCGGGCATCGTCCGAGCCAGCAATCTCACTTACGAGAACCAAACCTACGGCACGCGGCTGTCGAACATGGCCATTGCCGGGCGCTTCAGCGGTGATCGGTTCGAGATCGAGCGGCTGACCGCGACCGCCGGAGACGGCACTGTCAGTGCGCAGGGCTATGTCAGCTTGGCGGAAGCGAGCGGCTATCCGATGAATGTCGAGGTCGCACTGGACGATGCGCGGCTAGCGCGCAGCGACGCGCTGAGCGCCACGGCGACCGGCAATCTGCGGCTGGCCAAGGCGGCCGGGCAGACTGCGCTGCTGTCGGGCGAGATCATCTTGCCCGAAACGCGCTACGAGATCATCCGCCAGGGTTCCGCGCAGGTACCCGAACTCACCGGCGTGCGCTTCAAGCCCCCGCGCGGACCGAAGCGGATAACGGGCGACGAGCCAGCCGAACCGCAACCCGGCCTGTTCGACCAGCTGCGGCTCGATATCGCGCTCAATGCTCCGGAAAGGCTCTATGTTTCGGGCATGGGTCTCGAATCCGAATGGAGCGCAGATATGCGGTTGAGCGGCACCAGCACTGCCCCTCGCGTGTCGGGCGACGTCGAACTCGTTCGTGGAACGCTGGGTTTCGCCGGCCGGTCGTTCGAACTGAGCGACGGTCGCGTGGACTTCACCGGCGGCGCCTCGATCGATCCGGTCATCCGCCTGACGGCAACGGAGGATATCGAGGAAGTTACTGTCAACGTGAACATCACTGGCCGGGCCTACGATCCGCAGATCGCCTTCTCCAGTGTGCCGGGCCTGCCCCAGG
>CAMYIQ010000336.1 GCA_947258465.1 uncultured Erythrobacter sp. | reverse complement strand
GCGGCTTCGCCCCCGACAATGCTGCCCTGAACCGGTTCTTCAGCTTGCACTTCCTGCTGCCCTACGTAATCGCCGCCGTCGTGATCCTGCACGTCTGGGCGCTGCACATTCCGGGTTCGTCGAACCCGACCGGTGTCGAAGTGAAGCAGGAAAGCGACACGCTGCCTTTCCATCCCTACTATACGGCGAAGGATGGCTTCGGTCTCGGCATCGCCCTGCTGCTGTTCTTCGCGATGGTGTTCTTCTTGCCCAACGCGCTGGGACACCCCGACAACTACATCGAGGCGAACCCGCTCTCGACCCCGGCGCACATCGTGCCCGAATGGTATTTCTGGCCGTTTTACGCGATCCTGCGCGCCTTTACCGTCGATTTCCTGTTCATTCCGGCCAAGCTGCTCGGCGTGATCGCGATGTTCGGTTCGATCCTGATCTGGTTCTTCCTGCCCTGGCTCGACAAATCGCCGGTGCGCAGTGGTCACTACCGGCCGCTGTTCCGCAAGTTCTTCTGGTTCGGCCTCATTCCCGCGATGATCGTTCTGTTCATCTGCGGCGGTGCTCCGGCCGAAGAGCCCTATGTGATGCTCAGCCAGATCGCGACGGCTTACTACTTCCTGCACTTCCTGGTGATCCTTCCGGTCGTCAGCCAGATCGAGAAGCCCGAGCCGCTGCCCTATTCGATCACCGAAGCCGTGCTTGGCGAAGACAAGCAGGCGGTGCTCGGCGAAAACGCAAAACCGGCCGTCTAAGCGAGAACGAGATAGAAAATGACCAAACTTCTCAGCGTCCGCCTCGTCGCCATTCTCCTCGGCCTCGGCTTCGCCCTGATCGCACTCTACTCCTTCGTAATCGGGGCCTATGCCGCGATTACGGAGGAAGCCGCCGGTCACCTGCCGTATGAAAAGCCGGAGGACATCGCCTATTCCTTCGACGGACCTTTCGGCAAATGGGATATCCAGCAACTTCAGCGCGGCTTCAAAGTATATGACGAAGTCTGCGCGGCCTGCCACAGCCTCAAATTCGTCGCTTTTCGCGATCTCGAGCAGATCGGCTACGATGAAGGCCAGGTGAAGGCCTTTGCCGCATCGAAGCAGGTTCCGGGCATCGATCCGAACACCGGCGAAGCGACCATGCGGCCGGGCCTGCCGACCGACTATTTCCCGTCGCCCTATCCAAACAATGTCGCGGCGGCTGCAGCCAACAATAACGCCATTCCGCCCGATCTTTCCTTGATGACCAAGGCGCGCGGAGACGGCACGAACTATGTTGCATCGCTGCTGGCGGGCTATGCCGAACCTTCGGCCGAACTGCTCGAAGAGCATCCCGAGGCGGCCCCGGGGCCGGGCCTCTATCACAACCCCTATTTCCCCAACCTCAACCTCGCCATGGCGCCGCCGCTGACCACCGCCGGTCAGGTGACCTATGACGACGGCACCGAGGCGACGGTGCAGCAAATGGCCGAGGATGTCGCAGCCTTCCTGACCTGGACTGCCGAACCGACTTTGGTGGAGCGCAAGGAGACCGGCTGGCCGGTGCTGATCTTCCTGCTCTTCGCTACAGTGCTCGCCTATATGTCCAAGAAGCAGATCTGGGCCGCCGCGAAACGCAAGGGCGATTGATCCATCGGTCGATACGAATGACAAGCGCCCCTTGCGTCATATGGATGCAAGGGGCGCTTTCGATTCCGGGAGAAACGACATGACGCCCGCTGACCTGAAAGCCTTGGTCCGGACCATCCCCGATTTTCCGAAAAAGGGTATCCAGTTCCGAGATATCACCACGTTGCTGTGTGACGGTCGGGGGTTTGCCGCATCGGTCGAATGGCTGGCGGATGAAGTGCGGGGGGCCGAGGCCATCGCCGGAATGGAGGCACGCGGGTTCATCTTCGGAGCGGCAGTTTCGGCGCGGCTTGGCCTGCCATTTCTCCCGATCCGTAAATCCGGCAAGCTCCCGTGCCAAGTGATCGGCGTGGATTACGAGCTCGAATACGGACTTGACCGTCTCGAGATGGACCCCCAATCCGTTACCGATGGGCAGCAGGTGGCGATTGTCGACGATTTGCTTGCTACGGGGGGTACGGCGCTGGCTGCGACCGCACTGCTTCGCAAGGCGGGCGCCCGGGTCGACCAGGCGGCGTTCGTGATCGGCCTCCCCGATCTCGGGGGAAGCAGGCGCCTCGCCGATGAAGCAGTGGATGTCCGTGCCCTGATGGAATTCGAGGACGGTTGAGCCGTCCGATCGGGGGCTGGATATATTCGTCGCTTCGGGCATTTATAGAACTCGCGCCTTGAGCAGCGGATCGTCGCTCAGTCAGGGAGGGGCATGGAACAGTCACTAGTCATCGCAATGGTCGGCATATTGGGCATCGGCGCCCAATGGGTGGCCTGGCGCACCGGTTGGCCGGCCATCGTTCTGATGCTGGCAGCGGGTTTTCTGGCCGGACCGGTCCTCGGCCTGTTCGACCCCGAACATGCTTTTGGCGACCTGCTCGATCCGATGATCGCCATCGGTGTCGCCCTGATCCTATTCGAAGGCGGCCTCAGCCTCGATTTCCGTGAGCTACGCCATGCCGGCGACGGCGTCTGGCGGCTGGTGCTGCTGGGCGGGCCGATCGCCTGGGTGCTGGGCGCCTTCGCGGCCCACTCGATCGGCGGGCTCGAATGGCCGGTGGCAATCCTGTTCGCAGGGATATTGGTGGTTACCGGTCCAACCGTCGTCATGCCGTTATTGCGCCAATCCTCGGTCAAGGCCCGACCGGCGGCGATTCTCAAATGGGAAGCAATCGTCAACGACCCCATCGGAGCGCTGTTCGCAGTCGTTTCCTACGAATATTTCCGCAAGGTCGCCGAAGCACCGGGCTCGGGCCTGATCGAGGTCGTCCCGCCCCTGGTCATCGCGGCGATCATCGCCGGTCTGATCGGATATGTCGCCGCCGCCGCCATCGCGTGGGCGTTTCCGCGCGGGGCCATTCCCGAATACCTGAAGGTTCCGGTTCTCCTGACATCGGTGATCGTGGTGTTCGTCCTCTCCAACCAAATCGAACACGAAGCCGGGCTGGTGGCGGTCACGGTTATGGGCATCGCTCTGGCGAATATGAACATTACCTCCTTGAGGAGCATCCATCCGTTCAAGCAGAATATCGCCGTCCTGCTGATTTCGGGCATTTTCATTCTGTTGTCGGCCAGCCTGGAGTTCGAGGAACTGGCCTACCTCAACTGGAATTTCGGCCTGTTCCTGCTCGCGCTGCTCTTCCTCGTACGCCCGGCAACCATCCTGCTCAGTCTGCTCGGCAGCTCTGTCCCGTGGAACGAGCGGCTGTTCCTCGCCTGGATTGCCCCGCGCGGTATTGTTCTCGTGGCCATTTCGGGTCTGTTCGCCCTGCGCCTGGAGGATATCGGTTACGATGGTACGGCGTTGATCGGCCTGAGTTTCGCGGTGGTGGTGGTAACCATCGTCGCACATGGATTCACGATCGACTTTGTCGCCCGCCTGCTCGACCTCAAGGGCAGCAAGCGGCCCGGCGTCATCATCGTAGGAAGCACGCCCTGGACGATCTCGCTGGCGCTGATGATGAAGGAACTGAAATCGCCGGTCATGATCGTCGATCCCAGTTGGCAACGTCTGGCTCTCGCGCGGCAGAAAGGTCTGCCCTTTTATCACGGTGAAATCCTCAACGAGGCGACGGAGCACAATCTCGACCTCACGGCATAAGGCGTGAGGTAGAGATTGTGCTCCGTCGCCACGTTGAGTAATTCACCGTGATAAAAGCGCAGACCTT
>CAMYIQ010000335.1 GCA_947258465.1 uncultured Erythrobacter sp. | reverse complement strand
GGGCGGACTTCCCGAATTCTGCCTGGCCGGTCATCAATCCTCGGCAGGATGTTCGATCATTGCCCTTCCCTCGACGGCTTCACGGGGCAAACGATCGCGGATCGTGCCTTCGCTGGCCTCGACATCGCCGGTCACCATCGCGCGAACCGATGTGGATTTCGTGGTCACGGAATACGGGATAGCCGACTTGCGCGCAAAGACAGCGAGCGAGAGGGCTGCCGAGCTCGCGGCGATCGCGCACCCCGATTTCAGAGCCCCGCTTATCGAAGCGGGCCCCTGATCAGAACTCCAGCGGCAGTCCGAGCTCGCGCCTTGCGATGATGTTCTTCTGCACTTCCGAAGTGCCGGCACCGATCGTATCGAGTGCAGTGGCGCGATAGGACCATTCCCATTTCCCGCCAGCCGGAGCATCGGCATCCACCTTGTGCAGCAAGCCAGCCGCGCCAAGCCTATCGATCGCGAAGTCTGCCAGCCGCTGGTGAAGTGCCGTGCTGTAGAGCTTGCACATGGCGGCCTCGATCGTGGGAACGCGTCCCTGCGAGGAGGAGTAGATCACGCGGCGCTGCAGCATCTTGGCCATCTGGACGTCGGCTGTAAGCCGCGCGAGGCCGTGCCGAACCTCTGTAGACGCGTCCAGGCGCTCGCCATTGCGCTTGGTTTCGCCGAGTAATCCCTTGAGCGCTCTGAGTTTTTCTTCAAGCGGGCTGTAGGTGTAGAATGTGAAGCGCTCGTAATCGAGCGCCTCGCAGATATAGGTCCACCCGCGGTTGAGTTCGCCGACCAGATAGTCTTCCGGGACGAAGATGTTATCGAGAAATACCGCGTTGGTGACATGCTCGCCCATCGTTTCGATCGGCTGGATCGTAATCCCCTCCTGATCCATCGGCAGGAGAAACAGGCTGATGCCCTTGTGTTTCGGCGCGTCGAAATCGGTCCGCGCGGCGAGCCAGTACCAGTCCGCGAAATGGGCCGAGGTGGTGAACATCTTCTGGCCGTTGAGCATCCATCCACCTTCGACACGCTCCGCGCGCAGCCGCAAGGATGCCAGATCCGATCCGGCATGGGGTTCCGAGTAGCCAAGGGCGAACTCGACATCGGCCGACAGGATCTTGGGCAGGAACTCCGCCTTCAACTTGTCGGACCCGTGCCGGATGAGCGTCTGCCCCACACATCCGACCCCCTTGCCGATCAGCGGAGCGCCGACGCGCGAGAGCTCTTCGTTGAGGAGGTATTCGTAGATGCCGGGCTTTTCCTGACCGCCATATTGCTTGGGCCAGGACAGGCCGAGATACCCCCGGCGCGCCAGTTCCTTGTTGAAAGCCCTGCGCGCCGGTGTGTCCGCCAGAATGGAATCCGATTCGCGTTCCGGACACATGATATCGTCCGCATCCGGCCAGTCCCGAACCTCGGCGAGGAACTCCCTTACGCGCGCGACGAAGGCTACCTGTTCGGCATCGAAATCGAAATTCATGGCGGGCTTACCCTATGGACTATTTGGTGAGGTATTTGACGAATGCGTCGGAGAGCTGCTGGACGAGCTGCTCGTCGGTGATCGCCGGGGAATTGTTTTCCAGATAAGCGTCGATACTGCCGACGATAATGTGTTCCGAGACGAACATCGCAACCTCGAGGTCGTCGACTTTTATCTCCGCGCGGTGCTGCTGATAATAGGCCCGGATCGTGTGGTAGAGGAACTTCTCGGTCGTGACGGTACGCGAAAGTCTGCCCAGCTTGGGGACTTCGCGCGGCAGGCGCAGGAAGATGAAGCTGTATTGCTTCCTCGTTTCGAGGATCGTCTCGATGATGGCATGCGCCGAATCTTCGAGCGGCTTGGCCATGTTTTCGATCAGGCAGTCGCGCAGGACTTCGGAGGCATTGATGACGGCGTTTTCGACCAGCGCCGCGGCGATGGCTTCCTTGCTCGAAAAGTACTGATAGAGCGAACCGATGCTGACGCCCGCCACTTCGGCAATGTGGTTGGTGTTGGCGGCATCATAGCCGCTTTTCATGATGATCGATTCGGCTGCCCGCAAAATGCAATCCACCGTGAATTGCGCGCGCTGCTGCTTGGGTACCTTTCGCGGTGCGAGCTGAGCATCCAATACCGTCATTTCTCCGTCTCCCGTTCTTATCGACCGCCATTATCGCCAGGGCATTCGAACCGGCTTGCGCTGCTTCTAGCCGCGCCTGCCGCACCGCCCCCGCTCATTCCGGCGAACCGAAAGGCCATGCATTCCCGCGGCGGTCTGCGAGAGTATCAGAAAAACTGAAAATTTGCTCACATTGAACTCGCTTTACCGATTTTCGGGCCGGTTCAGGGTTGGACGAAACACAATTCGGCCTGCAGAACCGACCCGTTCACTACGGGATTCCGCGCGGCGAAAAACAGCACGCGCGCGATCTCGACTGGATCGATAAGCCGTTTTTCGTGCACCAGCGACTTGAGGTATTCGGTCGCCTCTCCGCCGTATTCCCGCAGCATTTCGGTGTTGGTGAAACCGGGGCATACGCAGGCCGTATGGATGCCCGACCCGCCAAGGTCTTGCGCCGTGCTGCGCATGAGACCCACCACCGCGTGTTTGCTTGCCACATAGGCCGCCAGCCTTTTGCTGGCACGCTGGCTCAGCGTGGATCCGACATAGATGATAGACGATCCGGCCGACTGGTGGGGCAGCACCAGCCGATTGAGGATCGACGGGGCCACAACGGCCAGTTCGAGCGTCGTCCGGAAATCGCCCGCATCGACCTGGTCGATAGCGCCCGGCAGTTGAATGGCCGAGTTGTGGACCAGGCTGATCTCGCCCGATCCAGCCAGCGCCGCATCGAGCTCGTCCTTGATCCCCTCGGCCCAGTCCGGGCTGGCCAGATCCGCAGTGATGTCCACCGCCCCTTCGACCGATATCGGACTGCGGGATAGGTTGACGATACGATAGCCGTGTTCGGCAAACAACCGGGCGGTCTCTAAACCGATGCCTCTGCTGGCACCGGTGATCACGAGCGCGGCGGGTCCTTGTGGCGTCGGCATGGCTTACGGTCTCTCCTCAATTGACCGCACCATACTGGCCGGATCCTCGAATAGCTCAATGGCATTCCCATCCGGATCGCCGACGATGGCCGCCCTTCTATCCGCGGGCAGCTCGACGATTTCGGAGTAGATTGGAGCCCCCGCCTTGCGGCATCTCTCGAGTGTCGCACGCGCATCGTCCACGGGAACCGTGACGTAGCGAATACCGGCGCGCGAGGCCCATTGCTCCGGATCGGCACTCGGCGTCGGTGGCGTAGCCGGAACGTAGAGTTTCAGACTGCTGCGGCCATAGGCGAGCTTGATCAGCGTATCCGGCCCGAGGGGGATCGTCGCAACGTGCTGCAATCCCAGCACATCCTGATAGAATCGCTGCATGGGTTCGGCATTTCGCGTTACAAAACCGACATCGAACGCGCGGTGTTCCGGTGCTGTTTCCATTGCAATGTCCCCTATTGTCGGCGAAGAATGAGGGCACCATTGGGGGTGCTGTCGCAGGTGCTGATGAAGCAGTTTCGGGCATCGGACACCTGGTTGGGCGACGCCCCCCTGATCTGGCGTACACCTTCGGTCACCAGATTGGCCCCGTGCAGATAGACTTCCGAAAGGCTGCCGCCCGAAGTGTTGACCGGAAGCTGGCCCCCCGCGCCAAGCGCGCCGGACGCCGCCATTTGCGCGGCCTCGCCGCGCCCGCAGAAACCGTAATTTTCGAGACTGAACAGGACGAGCGGCGAGAAGGCATCGTAAATCTGCGCGACATCGATATCGGGCGGTGCCAGATCGGACTGGCGCCACAAGTTCCGCGCCGTCGCTGCCGAGGAACTGACGAACGGATCGGCCCCGTGATAATCGGTCATTAGCTGGTGTTCGCGGGTCATCCCCTGCGAAAAGGCATGGATCAGCGCCGGGCGATGCCGGCAATCCGCAGCGCGATCCGCCGCTGTCAGCACGATGGCAATGGCCCCGTCGCTCTCCAGACAATTGTCGAACAGGCACAGCGGATCGGAAATCATCCGGGCCTCTAGATAATCCTCGAGGCCCATTTCCCTGTCGCGCATGAGCGCATCGGGGTTGCGCCTGGCATAGGCCCGCTGGGTCAGTGCAACCGCAGCGAGCTGCTCGCGTGTCGCCCCATGATCGTGCATATAGCGCCGCATGAGCATGGCGACCTCGTCCACCGGACGCGACAGGCCGTGCGGGCGCGACCATTTCCAGTGATCGTCGATCCTCGGCTGGACACCCGCCCATTGCCGTTTGGAAGGGTCGCCGCGCTTGCGGGACCGCCACACCACACCGACTTTCGCGATGCCGAGTGCGATCGCCATGGCGACCTGTCCGATAGCGCCGCAAACCGCGCCCCCGCCATGCGCCACCTGACCGAAGAAATGCAGTTCTCCGAAGCCCAGATTGCGCGCGATCTCGAACTCCGGAGTCGTTTCCTGCGTGAAGCATCCCAGAGCGTCCACGTCTGACGCGTCTATCCCGGCATCGTCCAGTGCATTGCGGATCGCCATGCACGCCAACTGAAGCTCTGTATGCTCCAGGTTCTTGCCGAACTCCGTCTGCCCGATACCGACGATCGCGGTCTGGTCTTTCAGGGCGGCGCGATCGCTCACGCCTCTTTTCCCTGCGCCGAGACGCCATCGTGGAAGGGATAGGGTTGCCCAAGCATGCCGAGAGGCCCGAACTGGTTGGCAAGTTGCGGCAGGAAATGATCCTGCAACGACTCGAGAGTCCAGCCTCCTTCGCGGATCAGCGTCTTGCCATAATGCGGCTGGACCATATGCGCGACACGTTCCCCGCCCGATCCGAAGATCTGACCGCTGACACTTTGCGCCAGATCGCTGCACAGAAAGGCGACCAGATCGCCGTTGAGGCCGGGGTCGACGAACGGCAACGGTTTGCCCGCGAAAGTGTCCGACATACGCGTTGTGCCCGTTGGTCCGATGGCATTCACGCGGATGCCGTATCGGGCCAGTTCGAGCGCCCAGCTATAGGTCATCGAGGCGATGGCGCCCTTGGCGGCCGCATAGTTCGTCTGGCCGAAGCTGCCGAAATGTGCGCCCGATGTCGTGTTGACGATCGCTCCGCCACGACCCGCATCCCGCATTGCCAGGGCGGCAGTTTGACTGCACCAGAACGTGCCTTTGACATGAACCTGCCAAACGGAATCGAATTCCTCGTCGCTCATTTTGAGGAAGGATCGATCGCGCAGATTGCCGGCATTGTTGACCAGAATATCGACTGCGCCAAACGCATCGACACACTGCCCGATCAGCGCCTCGGCGCCCTCGCGCGATGCGATATTGGCATCGCTGGCCGCAGCCTTTCCGCCCAATGCCTCGATGGCCTGCACCGTCTCCGCTGCGACACTGCGATCGATATCGTTCACGATCACACTGGCACCGCAGCGCGCCAGAGCCAGGCAATGCCCCTTGCCGATGCCGCGTCCGCCACCGGTCACGATGGCGGCTTTCCCATCGAGAATGCTCATGACACTTTTTCCTTCTTGTCAGCGGCGATGCGCAATGGCGCAGCGGCCACGGGATCGGACAGACTTGCGAGCAGCCGGTCGCGCTTCTCATCCAGCGCCGCGATATGCTCGTCCTTCACCGTGTCGTATCCGCGCACGAGTTCCGGCCAGCTCGCGATCTCGGTCGCAGCTTTGTATCGCTCGGCGTCCAACCGCTCGATCGCCATGGCGATGTCGCTTTCATATTGCGCGATGAGCCCCCGTTCCATTTTGCGATGGGCCGCATAGCCGAACGGATCGAAAGGGGTGCCGCGCAGGCGCTTGAAGCGGGATAGCAGCTTCAGCGCGGGCAATATCCAGCTACCGAACCGGCGTTTGGGATAACGCCCGGTAACCGGATCGCGCCGCTGCAGGATCGGCGGGGCCATGAGGAATTCGATCGAGTATTCGCCTTCGAATTCTTCCGCGATCGCGTCGCGAAATGCATCGCTGCTCAGATGGCGGGCGACTTCGTATTCGTCCTTATAGGCCAGCAGCTTGTAGTAATATCGGGCCACAGCGGTCGCGAGGCGGCCATCGGTCCCGGCCAAGGCGCTTTCTGCAGCGCGCACTTGCGCTACGAGATCGACATATCGCTGCGCGTAAGCCCGGTCCTGATAGGCTTCCAGCTCCTGCGCATAGTCGGCGACCAGATCGTCGAGCGACACAGGCTGCGGATCGGCGGTATTCTTCGCCGCGACAAGCTCCGCCACGAGAGCCGGATCATGCGCGAGCAAGCGCCCCCAGGCCACGGAAGCACGGTTCATCTCGACGGCGGCACCGTTCAATTGGATGGCGCGATCGAGAGCGTCGAGCGAAACCGGCAGCCATCCGCGCTGCGCCGCAAACCCCACCAGCATGAGATTGGCCGCCACTTCGTTTCCCGTCAGCGCATAGGCCAACCGCCCGGCTTCGATGAACTCGGAATCGGCGGAGCGTTGCGCGATAGCCCGTTCCATCTCGCCCGTGCCGAGATCGAGATCGGGGTTGGTCGCAAAGTCCGAAGTGGGCGCCACGCGGCTGTTGACCACGGCTTTCGTGGTCCGCTTGCGCATCCGCCCGAGCACATCGGCCGATGCCGTTACCACCATGTCGCTGCCGATCACCAGATCGGCGCGGCCGATCCTGCTCGTCTTGAGTATTTGGGGCGAACTGGCGACCTTCACATGGCTGGTCACGGGGCCGTTGCGCTGCGCCAGGCCGGTGACGTCGAGGACCGACGCCCCCTTGCCTTCCAAATGCGCCGCCATGCCGAGGATCGCCCCCAGCGTGACCACGCCCGCCCCACCGATACCGGTCACCAGCAGGCTGAACGGCGTGTCGGTCGATGCGGCGCGAGGCGTCGGCAGGGCAGCCACGTGCTGCTTGTAGTCCTGTTGCCCATCCGACCGCTTGCGCGGCTGACCGCCATTCACGACGACGAAGCTGGGGCAATAGCCGTCGGTGCAGGAAAAATCCTTGTTGCAGGCCGACTGGTTGACGCGGCGCTTGCGCCCGAAGCGAGTCTCGACAGGCTCCAGCGCGATGCAATTCGACTGCACCGAACAATCGCCGCAGCCTTCGCATACGCGGGTGTTGATGAAGGGCCGCGCTTGCGGGTCGGGCGCCAGCCCCCGCTTTCGCCGGCGGCGCAATTCGGTGGCGCAGTTCTGATCGTAGATGATCGCCGTCACGCCCGGCGTATCGCGCATCCGGCGCTGGACGGCGTCCATCTCGTCGCGGTGATGGATCGTGGTCCCCGGTGCGAAGCTTGCATCCGGTGGATAGGTATCGGGTTCGTCGGAAACGACGGCAATCGCTTTGACACCTTCGGCGTGGATCTGCCGGCTCAACGTATCGACCCGCATCTGGCCTGCGATTTCCTGCCCGCCCGTCATCGCGATCGCATCGTTGGCGAGGATTTTGTAAGTGATGTTGACGCCTGCGGCGGCAGCCGCACGAATGGCGAGCAAGCCCGAGTGATAATAGGTCCCGTCCCCCAGGTTCTGGAAGATATGATCGGTGCCGGTGAAGGGCGATATGCCGATCCACGGCGCGCCTTCGCCGCCCATCTGGAACAGAGTCGGCGTGTTCCGCTCGGGCAGGAAGGTGGCCATACCGTGGCAACCGATACCGCCGAAGGCGACACTGCCATCGGGCACTTTGGTCGACCGGTTGTGCGGGCAACCGGCACAGAAGCTCGGCATTCGGGCCAGCGTGGCCGCTGGGAGAGCCGGAGGCGCGCTTTCCGCCTTCAGACCATCCAGCGCCGCGCGGAGGCCGTCATCTCCGGTCAAAGCGATGAGTCTTGCAGCGATCGACCGCGCAGCGACGAGCGGGGTCGTCTCGCCCACCGCCGAGACCAGCGGCAACCCGTCCGGGCCTGTCTTGCCAGTCAGCAGCGGTGCATTGGGGCGGTTGACGAAGAGGCTGGCGATCTGGTCTTCGATCACCGGGCGTTTTTCCTCGATCACCAGTATCTCGCGATGCCCTTCGGCAAACTCGCAAAGCGTTTCAGGCTCCAACGGCCAGGGCATTGCCACCTTGAACACCGAGACGCCCAGTTCCGAGCACCGCGCAGCATCGAGACCGAGGTCCTCGAGCGCCTGCATGACGTCGAGATAGGCCTTGCCGCTCGTCACGATACCCAGAGTGCGGGAGGGTGCCGAAACCACTTCCCGGTTGAGCCGGTTGAGTCTGACATATTCGAGCAGCGCGGGAATGCGCTGGTTGTACTGGCGGTCTTCGGCGGCAAGAGCCGGGACGCCCCAACGCGCGGCCAGTCCGTCGCCATTCCCCTCCGGAAGCGTGATCGACGGCCGGGTCGGATCGATATCGACCGATGCGCTGCTTTCGATAATATCGGTAACGCATTTCATCCCGATCCAGCAGCCCGAATGGCGCGACATGGCGAAGCCGTGGAGGCCTAGATCGAGGTAGTCCTGAACCGATGACGGGTTCAGATAGGGCATCCCGAAATGGATGAAGGCGTGGTCGCTCTGATGGGCCGTGGTGGACGATTTCGCACCATGGTCGTCCCCGGCGAGGACCAGCACGCCGCCATTGGGCGCGGAACCCGAATAGCTCCCGTGCTTCAGCGCGTCGCCCGAACGGTCCACGCCCGGACCCTTGCCGTACCAGATGCCGAAAACGCCGTCATAACGCGCATTGCCGAACAGGCCGACCTGCTGCGAACCCCAAACGGCGGTAGCGCCGAGATCCTCGTTGATCCCCGGCTCGAAATGGATGCGGTGCTCTTCGAGAAGTTCGGGCACCTGATTGAGCGCGATGTCGTATCCACCGAGCGGCGACCCGGTGTAACCCGATATGAAACCCGCAGTATTGAGCCCGGCCTCAACGTCGCGCTGGCGCTGCATCAGCGGCAGGCGGACAAGCGCTTGCGATCCCGACAGGAACACGCGCCCCGAACGCTGGGTGTACCGGTCTTCGAGCCGATACTCCAAGTCGATACTTGTTTTGGTCATGACGCTGCCGCTTGCATCCGTGCCCGCGCCGTTTCGCTGGCCTCGACCACGGCTTCGACAAGTCCGTCATGCCCCCACACATCGCCTTCGCAGAATTCGTTCGGCGACCAGCTTTCATCGAGCAATTTGCCCCCGCAGCCGACCTCGACATCGAACCCGCCCGGCGCGCGCATATAGAACGAGAGCATGCCATCGTTCCGGTGCCGTCCGAGCGTGCTGACCACATCGAGGCCATATCGCTTCGCGCGGTCCAGCGTCTTTCCGACATCGTCGATATCTCTCATTTCGACGAGCATGTGCTGAAGCACGTTGCCTGCCCCCATATCGACCATGGCGATGCTGTGATGGCGGGCATTGCAGCGCAGGAACTGCAGCGCTGCATCGGGACCGAAGCGGATGTAATCGGACAGCTTGAAGCCGAGCACACGCGTATAGAAATCGAAGCACTTATCCTGATCGTCGACGAAGAGATTGAAGTGCCCGACGCCCAGCGCCCCAGCGACGAATTTGAGATCTGGCACTGGGGACGCGAAATTGTAGTCGGTCGTCGGGCCGTAATAGAGTTCGAGCTGGTTCCCGGACGGGTCGGCACAATAGGCGATCCCCGTCACCGCCCGCGCCAGGGCCTCCGCAGGCGTTCCCTCGCGCACCTCGACGCCTTCGGCGCGCAATTCCGCCACCGCAGCCGCCAGTTCGAGATGCCCGTCCAGTTCAAGCCCGAAATAGAGCAGTTTGCCGTCTTCCTCGCTTCTGTGGACCGCCACGCGCCATTGGCGTTCGTCCATCTTGAGATAGGCCGATCCATCCTCGGCAACCCCTTCGGGCCGCCCTGTGTCGGGGCGCGGCTGCCCCGGCTCGCCCCAGCCTTCGCCAGGCACGGCGCGGGCAGGCATCATGCCAAGCACCTCGACCGCGAAATCCCGCCAGGCACCGGGATTCGCCGTGCCGACACCCACATATCCGAGCGATTTGATATTCATGGCTTTTCTTCCCTTTCCGAGGGGGCGCAGGCCGCATCCGGGACCCAGCAGGGCAGAGCGACATCCTCCGCCAATCGAACAAATGTGAGGCGCATCCGGTCGCCGATCGCGATCTCGGCCGGCGCGACCGAACCGATGCCTTCTTCCGCGGAGGCGACGATCGCCCCCACCATCCTTATCCCCGGCAACCCATCGGGTATGATCAGCCCCACGATATAGGGGGCGAGCGGGGCGAAGGCGGGGAGCAGCGGCGGGTGCGGCACCACGTAGGACCACAACTGCCCGGTCGGCGCGCATTCCTGCCAGCCCAGCTCCATCGAGCGACAGGCGGGACACATCGCTCGGGGCGGGTGTTGGCGGTGCCCGCATTGCGTGCAGGTCTGGACCAACAGCCGCCCTTCGTCGCAACCTTGCCAGAAAGCCCGGTCGACGGGATCGTCCACGATCGGAAGGGGTATGCTTTCGATCATCGGCTCATGCCCGGTACAGCAGCTTCCAGTCGAAGCAGACCGCTGGTTTTTCGGAACCGATCACATGGATCGCGACGCTCACGGTCAGCATGGTGCCGCCTTTTTCCTCGGCCACCGCCGCGACTTTCGTTCGGCCGTGTATCCGTGCCCCCGAGGGCACGGGCGACACGAACCGGACATTGTCGAGCCCGTAATTCAGAGCGCTGCCATAACCGACTATGGCCAGGTCGGAACTGTTCTTGATCACGCTGGAAAGCGCCAGAATCAGGAAGCCATGCGCAATCGTGGTTCCGAGAGGCGTTTCGGCAGCCCGTGCGGGATCGACATGAATCCACTGGTGATCGCCGGTCATTTCGGCGAATTCGTCGATCATGCGCTGGGGCACTTCGATGGCAGGGCTCCACGCCCCGAACTCGCCCCCCACACGTTGCGTCAAGGCGTCGAGATCGTCGTACCGAATCGTATCGTTCGTCATGTCGGGATGGGTTCCTGCTTGTGCGTGGCCGATCGCGCGGCAAGGCATTCGCGCGCCTTGCGCAGTTCGGTTTCGACCGCGATGTTCATCGCCCGGACGGCGGCGCCGTTGAGGGTGGATTTGATCGCCGCCAGCGTTGCCGTGTCGGCGGTTTCGAATGTGGCTGCGAGCCGCATGGCCGCATCCTGCAACCGATCGTCCGCGACCACTTCGCCGATCAGCCCGGCCCGCAGGGCGGCCCCGCTATCCAGAACCGCGCTGCCGAACATGATTTCGCGCGCGGCGACATCCCCGACGATCCTGGGCAGCAGGAAGGTCGATCCCATTCCCGGCATCAGGCCGAGACGGGCGAAGGGGAACGAGAAACTTGCGCTGTCCGCGGCGATCCGGAAGTCGAGCGGCAGCAGCATGGTGCAGCCAAGCCCGACTGCCTTGCCGTTGATCGCCGCGATGGTCGGCTTGGCGATCGTCAGCAGTTCGGTGGCGAACCCGCCGATGAAATCCTCTTCGCCGAGCCTCAGCCCGTTCTGCCCCTTCTCACCGTTCAGGAAGTTGCGATCGGCGCCGACACAAAAGGCCCTGCCCGTGCCGGTCAGGACGATGGCGCAGACCTCGCTGTCGGACGCCAGGGTGCGGAATGCGTCGACCAGCTCGTCCCCCATGTCGGGCGTATAGGCGTTGAGCACGTCGGGCCGGTCGAGACGGATAACCCCCGTCTTCCCGATCCTGTCAACCTCGACCTGCCGTTTACCGGTCATCGTGCGCCTCGGGATCGTAAGCGGCCCATTCAGGCGGGCGGCGCTCCAGAAAAGCGTCGATCCCCTCCTGAAAGTCGGGTCCACGGTTGTGCGTCGCGATATCGTCCCAGGCGGCGTCCAGGGATTGCGACAGCGGCAGCTCAAGCGACCTCCAGATCGCCCGCTTGGTCCTCGCCATCGCGGATGGGGAATTGGCTGCGATGAGCGCCGCGAGTTCGCGCGCTCGTTCCATCACCTGACGTGCGGGGACGACTTCGCCGACCAGGCCCAGCTCGCATGCGCGCGCGGCGGACATGGTATAGCCGCGCCCGACCAGCGCCAGCCGCAAGACCGCTTCGAGCGGAATCTTGCGGGCCAGCGCCACCGGCTCCAATCCGGCGACCAGCCCGCTGCTGACGTGGCTATCGCAGAACGTCGCCTCATCGCTGGCGATGACGATGTCGGCATCGGCTACGAAATGCAGCCCCCCTCCGACCACCTGCCCGTTGATCGCGCAGATCACCGGTTTCCAGACATCGTTCCGCAGGCCGGTCCAGGCCATCGCGCCATGCCCATCGCTCTCCTCGACACGCGGGAGGTCGGCAAGATCGGCGCCGGTGCAGAAGGCCTTGCCCCCCGCCCCGGTTACAATCGCCACGACGACCTGCGGGTCACGCCGGATTGCGGACCAGGCTTGCGGCAATTCCACATGCATCTGGTGGTTGACCGCATTGCGCCGTTCGGGGCGCTGAAGGCGCAACTCGGCAATGCCGTCGCGGACCGAATAATCGAGTGTCTCAAACACCCGCATTCTCCCTGCTGTCGTCCAACCGGGAAATTTCCTCCGTCAGCCAGGCCTCGCTGCCATTGAGGATCTGCCATTGCTTGGCCCGGCGGAAGAAAAGCTGAGGGTCCGCTTCGGTCGTGTAGCCAAGCCCCCCATGCACCTGGATGCCGAGAGCCGATGCCCGCCGGAAAATATTGCATGCCTGCAGTTTCGCGATCGCCGCCTCCATCGCGTAGGGCCGCGCCTCGTCATGCAACCAGGCCGCATTGCGATAGAGCACACGGGCGCCTTCGATCTCGACGATTGCATCGGCGAGATAATGGGCGATGGCCTGAAATGCCCCGATCGGCTTGCCGAAGGCTTCGCGTTCCTTGGCATAGGCGGTGCTGATTTCGTGAATCCGCCGCGCGGCGCCGGTTGCGGCTGCGGCGATGGCGACGCAGGCCTTGGACATCGCCGCCCGCCAGGCATTCGCCGCATCGGCGCCATCGGCGAAAACCCGCTCAGACGGGACGAAAACATCTTCGAATTGCACTTCGAAACAGGGCTCGCTCGCCATGGTCTGCTGCCTGCGCAAAGTGATGCCATCGGATCCAGGGGATACGGCCAGGGCGAGCATGCGGCCGCTTTGCTTCTCGCGACCGAAAACAATGAGATCGTCTGCGATGCTGGCAAAGGAAACGAAGTGTTTCGTGCCCGAAATCCGCACGCCCTTCGCATCGCGGCGTAACACGGCCTGCTGGTCGCTCAGGTCCTCGCCCCTCCCCGCCTCGCTCGATGCGATCGCGACGATGCGCGAGCCATCGGCGATTCCCGGCAACAGTGCCGCCGACAGAGAATCGTCGCCAGCCGCCTCGATGAAGGATGCAGCCAAGACCGAGCTGGCGAGATGGGGAGACTGCGCGAGATGATAGCCGAACTGCTCGTGCACGAGGGCACATTCCAGCAGGCCGAGACCGTGGCCGCCATGGGCCTCGGAGATCGAGATACCACATAGCCCCTGATCGGCGAGGGCGTTCCAGAAATCCCGATCCAAGCCATCTTCGTCGGATTCGAGCCGACGCAGCGCCGTTAGCGGGAACCGGTCCTCGCACAGGTCGCGGACCATATCCTGCAGCATTCTCTGTTCATCGGACAGCCCGAGGTCCATGCGCGCCTCATCTTCCCAAACCGCTAAAGTCAACGGGAAGTGGTCAGATGGCCGCGCTCACCTCAACTCTGTTCGAACTCATATTTCCGAAGCCGGATCCTTCAGGGATTCCAGCGCGAACCCGAGCAGTGCCAGGCCGACGAATCCCCTCCCGGGCCGGGCAGCGCCACGCGGATCGTCGCGGTCGTGACGATATTGTCACCGACCAGAATTTCCGCGTCGATCTCCGTCCATATGAGCGTGTCGGATTCGGCTGACAAATCGACCACCGCGCCCCGGATCGTGAGGTTTCCCACCGGGCATAGCGGCCGACGCATCGCGAAACGCAGCCTGCCGATCCGTCCCGCCGGCCCGCTCCAATCGGTAACGAACCGGCTGATGAGGCCCGCCTGGGTGTAATTGTTCATGATGATGTCGGGCAGGCCCGCTTCCCGCGCCCAGTCGGGATCGTGGTGCTGCGGCTGCCAGTCCCTCGATGCAGCCGCCCCCATGCTCACGAGTTTGCGCGTGACCGGCAAAAACAGGTCGGGCAATTTCATGCCGATATGTGGCTTGGGCGTGCGGTTCATGCGCCAACCCTCCCATATCCGAGGAAGGTCAGGCTCTGGACACCGGCAAGGGTGCCGTCCGGCTTGCGATAGACAACATCGATTTCCCAGTTGCGCCCCGTTCCAAGCTTGGTCTCGCGCTCATCGCCGACACTACGCAATATCTGCTCGGCCTTGACGGAATCGCCTGCACGAAGAGGCTCGTGAAGTTCGAGTTCGACCTCCGTCACGAGCCCATTCTTATACCCAAGCGCATCCTTGACCATGAAATGCAGTTCCAAGGTACGCGGGGCCGGGCCTTCCCGCTCGGGCCGCCAGTCATGGTCGATGGCCCAGCTCGGCAGCATCATGGGCGGTGCGATCACCGTCTCGGTTTCCTCGCGCGCCAGACGGTAATCCCAATAGAGCGGATTCGCGTCTTCGATCGCCACGCAGAAATTGGCCCACAGGCCCTGTTCCACCGTAAGGACATGGTCCATCACGATCACCGGCCTGCCCAGCCAATCCTTCACTGTGTCGGGTAGGCTCGTCATTCCGTCCCCCTAAAAGAACACCGGCCCTGCATTCGGCAGTCCGGACCGTCACGATCCGCAGACGACCGATCTTTGATGCTTCGATGTTGGCCCGCGATCGGCCGATCCGCAACCGAACGGGCGCGTTTGCGAGCGATAGGCGAGCAGCCGTGCGGCGTTTGGGCTGCCTATGACGATGGCAATCGAAGCGCCGCTCAGCCGCGCTCCCAATGTTAATGGAGGGGATCTTGGCACTGCGCCAATCACTCTGGATCGACACGGCCGATGATCCGGCCGCAGCGCGCACGACCATCGGCGAGGCGCTGACCCGTTCGGCTGAAAAATGGGCCGATGATGCTGCCCTTGCCTTCGTCCATCAGCCGGCGATCGGCGACATTCGCTGGACGTTCGGCGAGCTGGACCGCCTATCGGGCGAACTGGCGCGCGGCTTGATCGGGCACGGTTTTGCGGCAGAGGACCGGATCGGCGTATGGGCTTCGAACCACCCGAACTGGGTCTTGCTGCAATATGCCATCGCCAAGGCCGGAATGGTCCTGGTCGCGATCAATCCGCTCTATCGTGAACGCGAACTCGCTTATGCCTTAAAGGCATCGCAGGTGGTGGCCGTGTTTCATGGCGGCCAGGTCGGCGGCGCCTCGCCCGCCCACATGCTCGCGAATATCGCGGGCGAGACGCCGCTGCTGCGTGCCCGTTTCGATCTGACCTGCGATCTGGAGCGGGTCGCTTGCGCAGCCGGCCCCGGCACGCGGTTGCCTAACGTTGCGGCGGACGATGTCTGCATGATCCAGTACACATCGGGCACCACGGGCGTACCCAAGGCGGCGTGGCTGCCGCATGGCGGCATCACCGCCATCGCGGCGCGCACCTACAAGCGATGGGGCTTCGGGCATGGCGATCGCGTGTGCCACGGCTTTCCGCTGTTCCATGTCGGCGGGTCGGGCAGTTCCACACCGGGCTCGCTGATCGTCGGCGCCACCACGCTGCCGATCTACATCTTCAACGCCGGGCAGGCGCTGGACATCCTCGAACGCGAACGATGCACCGGTTTCATCGGCGTTCCCTCCATGCTCACCGCCATGATGGAAGAGCCCGGCTTCGCTGCGCGCGATCTGTCGGCCTTGCAGCGGATCGTGATCGGCGGGGCGGCAGTGCCCCCGCCCTTTCTCAAACGATGCGAAGACACGTTCGGCGTGCCCATGCTCAACGGCTACGGTCAAACCGAAAGCTGCGGTGTCAGCGCAAGCGTCAAGGCAGACGATAGCGCCGAAAAGAAGACGAGCACCAGCGGTCTCGCCATTCAGGGAGTTAGGCTCAAGGTCGTCGATGCGAAGGGGCAGGTACTGCCTTGCGACACGCCGGGCGAGCTGTGTGTCGATGGCCCCGGCAAGATGCTGCGCTACGGCGACGATGCCGCCACCGAGGAAGCCTTCGACAGCGACGGCTGGCTCAGAACGGGCGATATCGCCACAATGGACGATGAAGGTTACGTGACCATTGTCGGCCGGCTGAAGGAAATGGTCATTCGCGGCGGCGAAAACCTCTATCCCGCCGAGATCGAAGCCTATCTGATCGAGCACCCCGACATTGCCGAAGCCGCGGTCTTCGGACTGCCCGACGCAAAATACGGCGAAGAGCTGTGCGCGGTCCTGCGCCCCGCGCGGAACGATCACGCAAATCCGGACATGGTCCGGGACTGGTGCTTCAGCCAGGTCTCTCGCTGGAAGGTGCCACGCTACATCGCTTTCGTCGACACAATGCCGACCACGGCATCGGGAAAGATCGTCAAACACGAACTGCGCCCGCAAATGGCCGCGCGGTTCGGCATAACCAAAGAAAAAGTCACGGAGCAGGCCGATGAATTATGATGGGTACGAAGCGCTGAAGATCGAAAAGGACGGTTCGATCCTGACGATCACGATCGACCGGCCGGACGTGAAAAATGCGGTCAATCCGCAGATCCATGACGAATTCTCGCGCATCTTCTACGACGTCGATCGCGATCCCGAAGTGTCGGTCGTCGTCCTGACCGGTTCGGGCGAAGCGTTCAGCGCCGGCGGCGATATCGATTGGCTCGTGTCGCTCGATGGTGACCTCGCGGCGACCTCCGCCAGCATCGAGAACGATCGTCGCATCCAGAACTCGCTGCTCGATCTCGAGAAGCCGATCATCGCACGTGTCGTCGGCCCCGCCGTCGGCCTGGGCTGTTCGCTGGCGCTGTTCTGCGACTTCGTTTACGCCACGCCCGATGCACGGTTTGCCGATCCGCATGTCGCAATCGGCCTGGTTGCCGGCGATGGCGGCGCCGTTATCTGGCCGCAGCTTGTCGGCTACGCGCGCGCCCGCAAATACCTTCTTACCGGCGACCCGATCATGGGCAGCGAGGCTGCGGAAATCGGCCTGATCACCGAAGCGGTCGAACGCGAACGGATCGACGAAGTCGTCGATGCGATGGCCCAGCGCATGGCCAAGGCTGCAACGCTGGCGGTGAAGTGGACCAAGTCCTCCATCAATGCTGGGCTCAAGGTGACGGCGAACGCAATCATCGACCGCGCCGCAGCTTACGAGAATCTCTCCATGCTGACCCAGGATCACCGCATCGCGGTCGATGCGTTCCGTACGCGGAGCAAACCCGAATTCACAGGCCGCTAGCGATGGCGCGTAATCGCCTGGAGGGGCGCTGTGTCGTCATCACCGGAGCCGGCGCCGGACTGGGCGAAGCGCTTGCCCGGCAATGCGCCGCCGAGGGCGGCAACATCATGGTCGTCGATATCGACGGCGACGCTGCCGACAGGGTGGCAGAGGAACTTCGTCAAGGCGGGGCACGGGCGTTCGCCTTTCAGGGCGACATCGCCTGCGCCGAGACCATGGCCGCGCTCGCGGAAGAATGCCGAACGCACTTCGATGGCTGCGACTTTCTGATCAACAATGCCGGAATAGCGATCTGCCGCCCACTGGCCGATTGCGATGCCCGCGATTGGGAGCGCATATTGTCGGTCAATCTTGTCGGGTTGGTCAATTGCACCGCGGCTTTCATCCCGATGATGTCCGATGCGGGGCGCGGCCACATTGTGAACATCGCGTCCATGGCCGGGCTGGTTCCGCTGCCCGGTTTCGGCATCTATTCCGCCAGCAAGCATGCCGTTGTCGGCTACAGCGAAGTGCTGGCAGAAGAACTTGCGCCGAGGGGGATCGATGTGTCGATCGTGTGCCCGGGCTGGATAGCCACGACGATCCAGGACAAGACCGACAGCGATCAGCCACCCATCATGGATCCGGAACTGTGCCGCGTTATCGGCGCGGATGATGCGGCTGAGATAATCCTCACCGGGATGCTCGATCGAAGGCGCCATATTGCGACCCACGCGGAATGGCTCACGCCCGTCTCGAAACATCAAGCCATGATCGCGCAGGCCTTCGCGGACGCCCCGCCTTGCCACAGCAAAAACAATGACTGATCGCAGCCCGGATATGGCCACATGCCGTTACGGCAAAGCGAGCACGAACCGAGTGGCAACTCAGCTTTTGCGCAGATACCAAAATACCGGAACCAGGGACGATCGCCATAGAGTGATTTCCGGAGTTCACAGGTTTGGCGATTGCGATTTCGGCCTTCGCCGGACGGTCCGCGTCGATCGGGGAAACCTTCGGTTATCCGGAGGCTTTCGTGGGGTTCATTTTCCGCGACTTGCCCTCTCAGGTCGACAGTGCAGCGACCGCTGGAACGGGAAACCGGGTACGGCCAGACACTTTATGGGGAGGAATATCGAATGCTAGGTGGCAAAACCCTGTTGCTGTCTTCTGCTGCTATGTGTGCAGCGCTTGTGCCGGTTTCGGCACTGGCACAGGAGGCGGACGACGAAAACGGCGCGGACGAGAACCGTGGCACCGTCATTATCGTGACAGCGCAGAAGCGCGCGGAAAATCTCGCCGAGGTTCCCATGTCCATTACCGCCATCACCGGCGAGGCCCTGGTGACGGCAGGCGTTTCCGAAGCGGCGGATCTGGTTAAGGTCGTACCCGGGTTCAATTATCAGCAGGGCGCATTCGGAACACCCATCCTGTCGATCCGCGGGATCGGCTATGCCGACAATTCGGCGTCCGCAGGACCAGCCGTTACCGCGTATGTCGACCAGGTTGCATTACCCTATTCCTCGATGACCCGGGGCGCAGTCCTCGATCTCGAGCGGGTCGAAGTCCTCAAAGGGCCACAGGGCACGCTGTTCGGCATGAACTCCACTGGCGGCGCCATCAATTTCATCGCCGCGCGCCCGACCGATCAGCTCGAATTCGGTGGGACGGCGACCTACGGCCGCTTCAACGAATTCAATCTCGAAGGTTTTGTCAGCGGTCCGCTGGGCGACACTCTGGCTGCCCGTGTTGCCGTGCAATACGAAACGCGCGACGGCTGGCAATACAGCACGACCCGGCCCAATGACCGGCTCGGCAAGAAGGATTTTCTCAACGGCCGCTTGCTCGTCGACTGGGAACCGACCGATACGCTCAGCCTCCAGTTCGGCGTATCCGCATGGCGGGACCGTTCGGAAAGCCAGGCGGCGCAGTTCATCCAGTTTACGCCGGCCGTGCCCATCACTCCGCTGACGCAATACATAGCGGATGCGATGCAGGCCTCTCCACCCGCGGGAGATAACCCGCGCGAAGCCGATTGGGATGCCGGAGCCGATCTGCGGCGGGACGATGAATTCTATCAACTGTCGCTCCGCGCCGATCTGGACCTGTCGGACGATATCTTGCTGACATCGATCACCGCCTGGTCCGAATTCGACGGCAATCAGCCGATCGATATCGACGGTACGGCGTTCAACAATTTCCTCGTCGCCGAACACCCGACGCGTATCGAGACCTTCTCTCAGGAACTGCGTCTTTCGGGATCGATGGGGAATGTCGACTGGATGATCGGCGGCAACTACCAGGACGAGGATCTGCGCGAATCGACCTATACGATCGCCCAGGGCACCAATGGGACCATCGGCCCGTTCATCTTCTCTCCGCTCGGTCAACTGGCCGTGCAGAATGTCGAGACCGCATCGGTTTTCGGCAGCCTCGATTTCCATCTGACCGAGGATCTGACCCTGCAGGGATCGATCCGCTACGCATCGCAGAAACGGGACTTCGCCGGCTGCATCAGCGACGCCGGGGCGGGCGTGGTCGGTGTGAGCGCCGCCGATGCCTTTTCCTTCCTGGCCACGATCCTGTCGGGCACCCCGACCGCAATTCCGGCAGGCGGCTGCGTAACGCTCGACGCGGCGACTTTCGCGCCGGGTCTGGCGACATCGAGCCTCGACGAGGACAATATCTCCTGGCGATTGGGGATCGACTACAAGCTTTCGCCCGATGCGCTGATCTACGCCAATGTTACGCGCGGCTACAAGGCGGGGAGTTACGGCCTGGTACCCGCGATCCTGTCCAGCCAGTTCACGCCGGTCACCCAGGAATCTGTATTGGCCTACGAAGTGGGGTCTCGCTTCAGCACGCTGGACGAAACCTTCAGCTTCGAATTCGCCGCGTTCTACAATGACTATCGCGACAAACAGTTGCAGGGAATTGTCCTGACGCCCGTATTCGGCCCGCTCCCCCAACTCGTGAACATTCCGGAATCGGAGGTGTACGGGTTCGAGGCCACGGGTATCCTTCGGCCAATCCGCGGATTGCGCTTCAGCCTCGGCGTCACTCACGTAAAAACCAAGGTGCAGCAGGATCCACAAGCTCCGGCCGAACCTCGCGATCCGTTCGGCGCCTTGACCAGTTACGTGGGTGAAAGCTTCCCCAACACGCCCCCCTGGCAAGTCAATGCCGATGCGGAATATCGCTTCTCGCTCGGTGATGGCGGCCTAGGTGCGGTCCTCGGCGCAAGCCTGACGGTTCGCGATTCGAGCCCGGCCGCGTTCGGTGAAAACCCCATCTTCGAACTGCCTTCGGTGGCGCTGCTCGACCTGCGCTTCGGTATCGAGGACGAGGACAGCGGTTGGTCGGCCCAGATCTGGGGCCGTAATGTCACCAATGCGTTTTACTATAACAATGTGACCCATCTGACGGATTATGTTTCGCGCATTGCTGGCATGCCCGCCACCTACGGGATCACCCTGGGCTACCGATACTGACAGGGACCGTTCGCGGGCACGCCCTGCCCTCCCCTGCCATCCAACCCTCTCTCCTGCCGCCAGGACGGAAATTCGTTTCTGACCTGGCGGCTCTCCTTTCAACGGAAGGTATTGCATGAAAATCCTCGTCCCCGTGAAGCGGGTGATCGATTACAACGTCAAGCCGCGCGTGAAGGCGGATGGGTCTGGCGTTGATCTTGCCAACGTCAAGATGAGCATGAACCCGTTCG
>CAMYIQ010000334.1 GCA_947258465.1 uncultured Erythrobacter sp. | reverse complement strand
TGCGTCTGATTGGTCGTGGCCCCTGGCAATTCGATGCCATTGCCTATGTCCAGGCGCGCAACTTCACCAATCGGATTATCTCCTCAACGCGCTTCGTCCCGGTGCTCGACCAGCGCAACACCCCGGCTACGGGCCTTGGCGGCAAGCTCGAACTGCGCCCACCGGTTGGCGGTGCGCATGTCTTGCGGCTGGGTGTCGATTATCGCCGGTCGGACGGGGAATTGTACGAAAATGCGATCAGCGCCTTTACCGGCGCGGTCCGTGCTCGGCGCAATGCCGGCGGCACCAATACCGATCTCGGCCTGTTCGTGGAGAATGACTGGACGGTCGGCTCGCTCGTCCTGACCGCGGGCGCCAGGCTCGACCGCTGGACCATTCGTGACGGATTTTTCGAAGAGCGCGATGGTGGCGGGTTTTCAACCGTGTCGCGTGCCTATTCCGACCGCGCCGGGTGGGATGCCTCGTTCCGGGGCGGGGCACTTTTTCAGGTCAGCGATGCGATCGCTCTGCGCGCGGCGGCCTATTCGGGCTTGCGCTTGCCCACGCTGAACGAACTCTACCGGCCATTCGTCGTCTTCCCGGTCGTGACCGAAGCCAATGCGGCCCTTGAAAACGAGCGGCTCGAAGGGGTCGAGGCCGGTGTCGATCTGACGCCGACCGACGGGATCGTCGTATCGTTCACTGCCTTCGACAACCGCGTGAAGAACGCCATTGCCAATGTCACCCTTGGTACGAATTTACGCCAGCGCCGCAATATCGACGCGATCCACGCACGCGGGATCGAGCTTTCCGCGTCGGCGACGCTTGGGCGGTTCGACGCGATTGCTTCTGCGGCCTGGACCGATGCGGAAGCACAAGGGTCAGGTTTTGCTGCCGCTCTGGACGGAAACCGTCCGTCGCAAACGCCCCGCTTCGTTGGCGAAACTACCGTATCTTACCGACCGGCAGAGAATTGGGTTTTCTCCGTGAGCTTGCGTCACGTCGGCGCGCAGTTCGAGGACGATCTGGAAACCGATATCCTGCCAGCAGCGACGACGCTCGACGCTTTCGCGCGCGTGCCGGTCTCGAACAGGGTCTCCCTCATCTTTCGCGGCGAGAATCTGACTGGCGAGACGATCGTCACGCGCAATCAGGGCGGTTCGATCGATCTGGGGGTTCCGCGCACTGTGTGGGGCGGGGTGCGGTTCGGGTTCTAGAGCGCTCAGGTCTCTTCATCGACCGCATTTGCGACCGATTTCAGATCGTCGCCTAGCCCGCGAACAGTGTTGCATCCGCCGAGGATTAGCGTCGCCGTGAGAAGTGCGGCGATGGTTGCGCGTCGCATCGACTGGTTTCCATCCTTTGTTTCGATCGCCGCAGGCTTGCGACGCGCGCGCCTTCGCGCATGGATGCTTGCTGTAGGATGAAGGTGATCCGGGTGTCTGAGAATGTTGGCGAAAATGGCCGAACATGCGCCGTTCCCATTCGGCTGGCGTCTTGGCCTGCGCCCCTTTGCCTTACGTGGCGAGACTGCGAGCAATCGACCAAATATTCAACGTGTATTGAATATTTGGTCGATTGCTCTATATCTGCTTCCGCAAGGAGCGATAGATGGCGCAGCGACGCGGCCGCGGGCGGCCCCGGCAAACCGAACACGACACGAGCCAGGCCCTTTCCAGGGCGGCCCTGCGGCGCTTTGCCGCGCAAGGGTACGAGGCCACCTCGCTGCGCGAAATCGCCGCCGATGCGAATGTCGATGCTGCGCTTATTTCTTACCGTTTCGGCGGTAAGGCGGGTCTGTGGAAATCGATTGTGTCCGACGCTGCCACCGACCTGCACGATGCCCTTGCCCTTGCGCTTTCGAAAGCCGAGGCGGAGACGAACCTCGAACGCCTGCGATATTCGATGAAAGCGTTCCTGGCCTACCTTCTGGCGCGACCCGAAATGCCGCGCCTGCTGCTGCGCGATATCACTGTCGATACCGATAGATCCCGGTGGCTTCTCGACGAGCTATCGACACCGCTCCATCGGCATTTCTTCGAGCTGGCGCAATCCGCGGCAGGCAGCGCTGCAAACCCGCCTTCGCATATGCAGTTCCGGATCGCCAATTTCATCTATTCGGCAGCCAGCACGGTCGCGCGGCGCGAACGCCTGGCCAGGCTCGTCGAAAGCCTGGCGGACGATACCGCATTCGAAGAGGCGCTGGTGACGACGCTGATCGACGGAGTGTTGCCGGGTGACTGACCGCCACTCCCTTGTCGATGACGTGGACGGCTATCGCTTCAAGCCGCACGAGCTGCCGATCCTGCCCGGATCCCCCGCCAACCCGGACCATCCTGCGGGGCGGCGCGCGGCCTATCTTGGGATCGGCATTCTGCTGGGCCTGATCGGGGGCGCGCAGAACGGTTTTCTGATCGCCAATTCACCGGCCTTGCGAGCCGGTTTCGCGCTGACTCCCGTCGAGGAAGGCTGGCTGACCGTCGCCTTCTATTCGACCTATGCCTGTATGAGCATGCTCCTGTTTCGCGTCCGCCAGGAGTTCGGCGTTCAGCCCTTCGTTCGCTGGGCCATGGCGGGCTTGGTGGCCGCCAACTTCGTTCAGATGATGGGACCTGGCTATTACCCGGAACTCGCCGCACGGGCAGTCGCGGGGATCGCCGCGAGTGGGTTGTCCGCGCTGTCGGTCTACTATTTGATGCAAGGGTTGCCACCTGCCTTGCGGGTCGGTGGCCTGATCATTTCGCTGGGGCTCATCCAATTCGCCTTCCCGTTGACGCGCGCCATATCGCCCGCGCTTCTCGTGGATGGCGATATGAATCACGTGTTCCAGTTCCAGTTCGCGATGTCGCTGCTCGGTTTCGGCCTCGTCTATTGGCTGCGTCTGCCGCCCGGCTTGCGCAAGAGCACTTTCGAAAAACTCGACATACCCAGTATCGCCTTGTTCATGCTCGGGGTGGGGGCGCTGTGCGCATTCCTCATCCAGGGGCGCATTCAGTGGTGGGACACGCCCTGGCTCGGCTATGCCCTCGTGGTGGCGATCGTCGGCCTGGGCGGGTGTTTTCTGATCGAAGCCAACCGCAAAAGCCCGATGCTGGATCTGAGCTGGTTGTCCAGCCGTGCAATCCTGGGTCTTGCAGCGATCGGCGCGACGGTGCGCATTCTCGTCGCCGAGCAGGGCTTCGGGGCAAGCGGCCTGTTCGCCGCACTGGGTTATGGCAACGAGCAGTTGACGGGGTATTTCTGGATACTTGCCGGTGCGACTTTCGGCGGCATGGTCCTTTCCGTCATCCGGCTCGATCCCAAGGATCTTACACGGCCGGTGCTCTTCGCCGTTGCGGTGATCGGTGTGGCTGCATTCGCCGATACGCGAACCGGTGTGATGACGCGCCCGCAGGATTTGTATGCCACCCAGGCGGCCATCGCATTCGCCGCGGTTTTCGCCATGGGTCCGATCATGATGGAAGGGATGCTTCGCGCGTTGGCTGCGGGCCAAAGCTATGTGATCAGCTTCATCGCCGTTTTCTCGCTCTCGCAATCGGTCGGAGGGCTCGCGGGGATTTCGCTGCTGTCAGCTTTCTATACCATCAGGTTGAAGACCCATCTCATCGATGCAGGAAACACGTTGACGCTGGGAAATGCACGATTGGAAGAAGCGCTGGCGAATGCCGTCCGGCGGATTGCCCCCGCGCAGGCGGACCCCGTTCTACAGCAGCAAGCGGCCGCGTCGAGCATCTCGCAAGAGGTGGGTCGCGAAGCCGCCGTGCTCGCGTTCAACGATGTATTCTTCCTCATCGGCACACTGGCTGCCGCGACCTTCGCGGTTTTGGCCTTGCCCTGGCTCATCAACAAGATTCGCGGGCACAATCCGCTCGCCAAGGAACTGGCCTTTCTCGAGGCTATGCTTGCAAGGACTAGCAAATGACGAATCCCGCTCTCCCGCCGGAGGCAGATGCCGAGGTAAACGAGGACGAACCCCTTGAGGCGCGAACCGACAAGGGCTGGTCTCCCAATGTGTCGCGGCGCCGGATCGGTGTTGCGGTTCTGCTCATCCTGGCCGGTATCCTCGCTGCGCTCTTTGCCTGGGACCTCCCGCCCTTTGCGGGTGGCGATGAAACCACGAACAACGCCTATGTCCGCGGCCGGACGACAGTGGTCAGTCCGCAGGTCGCGGGATATCTGGTCGAAGTACCGGTCACCGACTTCCAACGCGTGGAGGAAGGCGACCTGTTGGCCCGGATCGATGACACGCCGTTCCGGGAAAAGGTGCAGCAAGGTGCGGCCAGCACTGCCGCCCAGGAGGCCTCGCTGGCGAACAGCGATCAGAGCCTGCGGTCCGCCCAGGCGCAAGTCGAATTGCAGGACGCTGCGGTAGCGAGTGCCCAAGCCGCATTGAAGAGGGCGCAGGCGGACATGAACCGCATTGCGGAACTGGTCGACGAGGGTTCGGTATCGCTGCGTGAACGCGATCAGGCACGGGCCGCTCTGCAGCAGGCGCAAGCGGCTGTTCGGCAAGCACGGGCGCAGCGCGCCATCGCGCTGGAGAATGTGCGGTCGGTGAATGTGGGCCGACGCGCGCTGGAAGCGCAGGTCGCCGGTGCCCAGGCTGCCAAGGGGCTAGCCGAGTTCGAACTTTCGCGCACGGAAATCCGTGCATCGCGTCCGGGCCGGCTGAGCGAAGTAACGGCGCGCGTGGGCCAATTGGTGACCGCCGGCACACAGCTCATGTACATCGTCCCGGACGAGTTGTGGGTGGTGGCGAATTTCAAGGAAACGCAGACTGCGGACATGGCTGTGGGGCAGCGTGCCACGCTCGAGGTGGATGCACTCGGCGGGCTCGAACTCACCGGGCGCGTTCAGAGCATTGCTCCGGCGGCCAGCAGCGAGTTCAGCCTGGTGAAACCGGACACTGGCGCCGGCAATTTCGTGAAAGTCCCACAGCGCATCGCCGTGCGCATCGTTCTCGATCGCGGGCAGGACGCCACGGCGCGGCTTGGCCCGGGCATGTCCGTCATCGCAACCGTTCACACGAAGGATTGACCGTGATCCGCCGAGCCATTCTGTACCTCGCAAGCCCTGCGCTGTTGCTGTCCGCCTGTGCTCCGGCGTTGCAGGACGCGCCGCCGGGCGCGGCCGTTGTCCCTCCCGCCGATTGGCGCACGTCGATCGGCGTGGCCGGACCTGTCGAAACCCATTGGTGGGAAAGCTTCGGCGACCCCCAGCTCTCCAGAATTGTCGAGCAAGCGCGCCGGAACAATCCCGATGTGCAGATCGCCGCCGCGAGAGTGGAGGAAGCGCGCGCTACCGAGCGCGGCTCGCGCGGCCTGCTTTTCCCTGCGCTGGGCGTGGGGGTCGATGGAGGTGTCCGCCGCGAAGTGTCTCCGTTCGGGCGAGCGCAGGAATCTGTAGCCGTGCAACCGGCATTTCGCGCATCCTACGAGATCGATTTATTCGGTAAGAACGCCGCGCGTATCGATGCGGCGGAGGCGGGTGTGGCTGCGAGTGTCGCTGGCGCAGAAGCGGCCCGCCTTTCGGTAACGGCCGCCGCGGCCAGCGGCTACATCACCTTGCTGGCGCTCGACGCTCGTCTGGCGGTGCTCGAACAGACTCTCGACGCTCGTGGCCAGGCACGCAAATTCGCGCGCGATCGGGCCGAAGTAGGCTACACCTCGCAACTCGAATTGCGACAGGCCGAGGCCGAATACCAGGCGACGGCGCAACTGGTTTCCCAGCTCAAGGCGCAGATCGCGCGGCAGGAAAATGCTCTTGCGGTGTTGACCGGACGACTGCCCGCCGAAATCGAGCGCGGCGGCTCGTTTGGCGAGCTGCGCGCGCCCGCACCTCCGGCAGCCCTCCCATCCGAGCTCTTGCGGCGTCGCCCCGATATAGCCGCGGCGGAGTATCGCATCGCGGCAGCAGATGCGAAAATGCGCGCTGCCCGAGCCGACTTTTTGCCGTCGGTCGATCTCGGTGCCCAAGCGGGCGTCGCCGTGTCGGATCTGCTTGCAGACCCCATCGGCATCTGGTCGCTGGGCGGCAGTATCCTGGCGCCGATTTTCCAGGGTGGGCGGCTGAAGGCGCAACTTGCGGGCGCTACCGCACAGCGTGACCAAGCGGCATGGGCCTATCGTTCGACGGTGCTCAATGCCCTGCGGGAAGTGGAGGACCGCATGGCGGTACTGGTGCATCTCGGTGAACAGGGAACCGCCCTTCAGGCCCAGCGCGCGGCGGTCGCCGATGCGCTACGCCATGCCCGAAACCGTTATCGAGCGGGCTACACGCCCTATATCGAGCAGGTCGATGCCCAGCGTGCCTTGCTGGGTGTGGAGCTGTCGCTCGTCCAGACGAGGGCGGACGAGCTGACGACGCTTGTCGGGCTGTATCAGGCAGTCGGCGGCGCGCCCGACTAAGCAGGACCGGCGTGCCGTTGCCCGGCGCAACAGGAAATCCGGTGGACAATTGACGCCTGCGGGGCAGGGACCTAGCATTTTGCGATGCCAGGACGAGCTTCCATCGGTGAGGGCGAGCATCGCGATCCAGCGGATGGCGCCTCCGCCATCGATCCCGACCTGTCGCCCTGCGAGTATTTCGGCATGATGCGGGTGCGGCTGGCGGAAATCGAGGACGAGACCTGCGCCTTGTCGAGCAGGCCGCTCTTGCTCGGTGCGACCAATCTGGTTGGCGAACGTATTCGCGATGCGGCCAGCCTTGCCGAGGCCATGCGCCTTTCCGCGCAGACCTATAATCTCCTCCATGGCGGGAGCTACAATCGGATCGAACGACAGGGCAACCGCATCCTTTACCGGATGGACGATGCGGAATTTCCCTTCACCTTCGATGGCGGCCCTTCCACCCGCGCGACGGTGATGGAGGGGGTTCTGATCTTCGTTCACACCTTGCTGGAGATGTGGGCGGGGCGCGATCTGACCCCGCATCTGCGCGCGGTACACAGTCGCCGGTCGCGGCGCGGAGGCGATGCCATGCTGGGCTACTGGTCGGTGCCCGTCCGGCTGGGAGCGCCGGCCTACATGCTCGAATACGCCGGAGCGGCGGGCGATCTTGCTCCCCGCTCTTCAGCGCAAACGCTCGATTCGATCGATGTCTACGACCGCATACTGGCCATTCTGGCCGACCCGGAAGGAACCGTTGCAAGCGCGCCGGACGATCTGGTCTCGCGGGTTCGCAGCAAGCTCGAGGTCGGCTTGGACGATCAAAGCAAGGTCGCGAAGGCCCTGGGCATGAGCGTGGCCTCCCTGCGCCGGAGACTGTCAGAGACCGGCCATAGTTTCCGCCAGCTCCGGGCGGAGATGCTCGATCGCCGCGCGAGACGCCTGCTGGGGGCGGGGCGCCCGCCGGAAGCGGTCGCCGACCTGCTCGGCTTCGCCGACGCTCGCAGTTTTGCCCGGGCCTTCAAGCAATGGACCGGAACGACCCCCGCGCGCTTTGCTGCCGCGGTCGTGAGCGAAAATGTCCTCTCTGATTGCGCGAGCGCGTCCTCGACACGGTAACCGGCTTCCGCACACTATCTCCCGGAAATAACGGACGCCGATAGACGCGGCCGAATGGGAGGACATCTATGAATATCGGGAAAAAGCGGGCGCGTTTGGTGAGCGCCCTGTGCGCCACAACGGCCCTGATCCAGGCCCTGCCGGCCTTGGCGCAGCAGGAAATGCCGACGGCCGAACCGGTTGCCGAGGATGCCAACACCATCATCGTCACCGCCCGCCGGCGGGAGGAATCGCTTCAGGAAGTACCCATTGCGATTTCCGCCTTTGACGACGAAGCGCTGTCCAATCTCCAGGCCGATACGCTGTCGGGCATCCAGTACGCGACACCCAATCTGTATCTGGACCAGGGTGATGCCGGTAACGCCGTGATCTATATCCGCGGTGTCGGCCAGAACGATTCGCTCGCCTTCGCCGATCCCGGGGTTGGGGTCTATGTCGACGATGTCTTCATCGCCCGGTCGCAGGCGGCGTTTCTCGAACTGTTCGATGTGGAGCGGATCGAAGTGCTGCGTGGGCCGCAGGGCACGCTTTACGGCCGCAACACGATTGGCGGCGCGATCAAGTTCGTTTCCACCCGGCCGACCGATTATCTATCGGGGTATATGGAGGCGGGGGCTGGCAATTTCGGTTTCGTCACCGCCAAGGGCCGGATCAGCGGCCCGATCGCGGGAGATGTGCTGAAAGGCAAACTGGCCGCAGCCTATACCAAACGTGATGGCTATGCGCGCAACAGCGTCACCGGCCAGGATGACGGTGATGTCGAAACGTTTGCGGGCCGGGCAACCTTGCTGTTCCAGCCGACCGACACTCTCGAATTCCTGCTCAGCGGCGATGTGCGGATCGACCGGCCGGATACGTCGCGCAGCCCCGTACGCGAGACATCGATCACCGGTTTCGATGGGACGGGCAACATCACCTATCCCGCATCGGACGATCCCTACCGCGTCGATGTAAATGCCAATGGGCTCAACGATCAGACCGGCTATGGTTTCGCGCTGACCAGCCGGTTCGATGCCAGCGACCGCGTAACTTTGGAATCGATCACCGCCTTCCGGTCGTTCGAGTTCGATTTGAACCTCGACACCGATGGATCGCCTTTGCCCATCCTCGATATTCTGGTGCTTCAGGAACAGGAACAGTTCAGCCAGGAACTGCGGGTAACCTATGACGATCGGGACCGGTTCAGCCTCACTGCGGGCCTGTATTATTTTCACGATAACGACACGACCTTCTCCGGGGTCGATAATGGCGCGGCGACATTGTTCGGCTTTCCGGTCACCGCCTTCGGATTTGCAACCTCGAGCCTGGCGGAAACCCGCCAGAAGACCGATAGTTATGCGATTTTCGCCGATCTCACTTATGCGCTGACCCCGCGGCTCACCCTGTCGGCCGGTGCGCGCTATACTTGGGAAGACCGCACTTCGGCGCGCTTGTTCGAGAATTTCTTCGATCCCACGGTCTCGGTGATCGAGAACACACCCGATTTCCTGACGGGTGTTGGCGTAGCCGGGACGCCGATCTCTGGCGAGGCGAGCTTCGAGGCATTCACGCCGCGCGCTTCGATCAGCTATGACGTGACACCGGATGCCATGATCTACCTGTCCGCCTCGCGTGGGTTCAAGAGCGGTGGGTTCGACGGGCGCGCGAATACCGATTTCGGGTTCAGGCCGTTCCGCCCGGAATATGTCTGGAGCTACGAGGCAGGGGCGAAGACGAGCTGGCTCGATGGCCGCCTGATGTTGAATGCCGCGCTGTTCTATAACGACTATACCGATGTTCAGGTGACGTCCTTCGGCTCCGATCCCGTGACCGGCGTATTCGTCAGCCTGTTCACCAATGCCGCATCGTCTCGCGCCTATGGCGCCGAACTCGAACTCGCCGCCCGTCCGACCGACGAGCTGACCCTGACCGGATCGCTCGGGCTGCTCGATGCGAAGTATCGCGAGTTCGACATTCTGGTCGGCGGTGCGGTTACCGACGTCAGCGACAGGCGGCCGGTCAATGCGCCCGATTTCAACGCCAGCCTGGGCGCGACCTGGCAGCGGCCGATATCCGACAATCTGGCTCTGACGATCCATATTGACGGATCGTACCGGTCGGAAGTGGCGACGGAGATCACCGATTCTCCAGTGCTGCGCCAACCCGGCTATGAGCGTATCAACGGGTTCGTCGCCATCGGCGATTTGGACGAGCGCTGGGAGCTTCGTGCCGGTGTGGAAAACCTCACCGACAATGCCGTGCGCGTTCAGGGCTTCAACCTGGCCGATTTCCCGGGTGTGCAGCTTGGTTTCTACGGCGCGCCGGCAACCTATGATCTGCGCTTCGTCCTGCGCTTCTGATGGCCCGGACTATGCCCGAGGAACAGGGACCGCTCGACCGGCAGTCCCGGGCGCTGCTGCGCGATTACGACGCGATGCGCAGCGAATGGACGCCGCGCATCGAAGCGGAAGGCATGGCGGCGTCGAGAGCCTTCGCCGATGCCGTCTTTGATCGCTTTCGCGGTCCCGATCGCGACATTGCACCGGCGCAGGTGGTGGATCTGGCCGTGCCGTGCGGCGATGGGAAACGCAGCGCGCGGCTTTATCGCCCGGCGATTGCCGACGATTCGCCCACACCGCTGGCGCTGTTCCTTCACGGGGGCGGCTGGTCGCTAGGGGGCATTGCCGCCTATGATGGGCTGGTCGGTTCGCTGGCTGCGCTGAGCAAGGTGGCGATCCTCAGCCTCGATTACCGGCTGTCTCCCGAACATCGCTTTCCCGATGGATTGAACGATGCGCAAGGCGCGCTCGAATGGCTATATCGCCATGGCGCGAGCATGGGCGGCGATCCCGATCGCCTGGCGGTAATCGGCGATAGTGCCGGGGGCAATCTCGCCGCAGTGCTCGCGCGGGAATCCGCTCTCGGCAATGCCCCGCCTTTGGCCTGTCAGGTCCTGATCTATCCCATGACCGATATCGCCAGCCCTCACGCCAGCTTTCCGTCTCGTATCCGGTTTGGGCAGGGCGACTACTTCCTGGTCGCCGAAGCGATCGAATTCGCGCGTGACAATTACCTCGGCGAGGATGTCGATCTGGCAGGCGATCCCCGCATCTCGCCGCTGCTTGGGCCCGTACCCGATAATCTGGCCCCCGCGATGATCGTGACGGCGGGGTGCGACCCCTTGCGCGACGAAGACATCGCCTATCACGATAAGCTGCGGGCCGCCGGTATCGACAGTGTCCACCACTGCGCCGAGGAGACCATCCATGCCTTCCTGTCCTTCGGAGTGCTCGACACCGCTCAGGACATGCGTCGCAGGATCGCCGAATATCTGCATCGGAAGATGGAGTTCGCAAACCCATAGGGCAAATCTGAAGGAGAGGGACGATGAAGCGCGTTTGGAAACTGTTGCTGGCGCTATCTGCGCTGGCCTGGGGGCCTTCCGCCCATGCCGGATCGACCACGCTG
>CAMYIQ010000333.1 GCA_947258465.1 uncultured Erythrobacter sp. | reverse complement strand
GTCGAATTCGCTTACTGGACGAGTAAATCTGTAAAGAAAGTTACACATGGCAGAGGACGCATTATTTGCCGGGTCCGCCGTTCGTCGGCTTCGCAAGCGTGAAAGGTTGACCCAGGCAGCCACCGCCGCCCGGCTCGATATCTCTCCCAGCTATCTCAACCTGATCGAACGTAACCAACGGCCGGTCAGCGCGCGCGTCATGATGCGCCTGGTCGAACAGTTCGACTTCGATCCGCGTTCGCTGCGCGAAGACGAATCGATCGGTGGGATCGAGGGGTTGGCCAGGCGGTTCGCGGACGAACGGTTCGCTGACCTCGGCATCGACCGCGACGAAATGCAGGAATTGCTGGCTGCTGCCCCCCAGGCTGCGGCGGCGTTCGCACGATTATACGATAGCGCGGGCGCCGCTGGCGTTCAGGCGGTTGACCCGGTGTCGGCTTCCCGGCGCGAGATCGAGCGGTGGCGTAACCATTTCGCGGATCTCGACGTGGCGGCGGAGGAACTGGCCGACGAGATGCGGCTTTCGCGGGGAGACATCGGCATCGCCCTCACCGAACGGCTGCGCGAACGCCATCAGCTCTCCGTTCGCGTTTTACCGCGAGAGGTCATGCCCGACAGCCTGCGCCGGCTCGACCTGCATGCACGGCAGGTCCAACTGTCTGAGATGTTGAGCGTTGCTTCGCGGAATTTCCAACTGGCGATCCAGTTGGCTCAACTGGAATTCAACGAGGCGATCGCTGCCATCGCCAATGCGGCCAAATTCGAGGAAGAGGCGGCTCGCGCGCTCTTCGCCCGTCATCTTACGGGGTACATGGCGGCAGCCCTTCTCATGCCCTATGGTCGCTTTCTACGCGCTTGCGAGGCGACCGGATACGACCTGCCCGTCCTCGAACGGCGCTTCGGCGTCAGTTTCGAGCAGCTCGGCCATCGGCTCACGACGCTGCAGCGTGTCGGGCAACGCGGTTTGCCGTTTTTCATGGTCCGGATCGACCGGGCGGGCCAGTTTTCGAAAACCTTCATCGGCGCCAGTACCGCGCGGTTCGTCGAATCCGGTGCGAGTTGCCCTCTGTGGCACGCCCATCGCGCTTTCGATCGTGCCGGTGAGCTGCAGGTGCAATTCGTCGCGCTCGACAATTCCGGGGATCGGGATGGCGGCTGGCTGACCATGGCGCGCACTGTCGAGGGTAGCGGCGCGCCGGGCGAAGCGCAGTTCGTGGTGGTGTTGGGCATCGAGGCGGTTCTGGCCAACGAATTGGCGCAGGCCCGCAATATCTCGCTGCGCGCCGACGAGGCCCAGCCAATCGGCCCTGGGTGCGCGCGGTGCCACCGGATCCAGTGCAGCCAGCGCTCGCTTCCCCCGATCGGACGCAAACTGGCCTTCGACAGGGTTCGCAAGGGCGTGACCCCGTTCGAATTCACCCGGGATTGATGACGAATCGGACCGTTCTAGGGAACCGGCATTCTCAGGCAGGCGTTGTTGCGTGCACAACCTCTATCTTGGGGAGAGAAGGCGATGACCGAAGAACGAATTACGGAAACGACCGACGCTACGGGAAATACGCATACCACCCACACCGTGGTAACCGATGGGGAACCGCGAAGCGGTGGCACCAACTGGGTGCTGATCGTCATCGTTCTGGCCGTTGCGATCGTGGGGATATTCTTGCTGACGCAAACGAACAGCGCCGAAGTGGCCAAGGACACCGCGGTTGCCGAGGCGGCAAACGAAGTCGGCAATGCCGCGAACCAGGTCGGCGATGCTGCGCAAAGCGCCGGAGAAGCGGTGGAAAACGCCGTCGAAAACTGACGCGCCAGTAATACCGAAAAGGGCGATGCGTCGATGGCGCGTCGCCCTTTTTACGTAAGTGTAAAATTTACCGACGGTTCATCCCTCTCTGCTAGTCAAGAATTCCGACACTAGCAATTTGCGAGCCGGACCGGATGCTCCGCCTGTTCAAGCATTACATTTCCTACAATGTCGTGCTGCTATCCTTGATAGATCTCGCGCTGCTCGCCCTTGCGGGCGAAGTGGCCTGGCGGCTGCGTGTGGCACAGATCGGCGTGAGCGTAGGCGACTTCTCTCAGCGAGCGCTGGAGATCGTCGGCTTTTCGGGCGTGATCTGGTTGGCGATGATCGCGGTCGGTGGGTATGGGCCTGAAGCCCTGCGATCGATCCGCTTCGCCACTGCAAGGCTGTTGGTCGCGGTAAGTCTCGGCGTGCTCGCGATTTCGCTGCTGAATTTCTTCCTGCCCGGCTCCGCGCTGTGGCGCTCGGTCCTGCTCTACGCAATGGGCCTCTCGATCGTTTTTCTGATCGCCAATCGGGTTCTCGCAAGCAGGCTGTTGGGACCGGTGGCTTTTCGCCGGACCGTTCTGGTTCTTGGCGCCGGCGAACGGGCGGCGCGGATTCTCAAGCTTTCGCACCGACGGGAGAGCGGGTTTGCCGTGGCCGCTTTCGTCGCCATGGATGCGGCGACTCCGGTTATCGATACCGCCGTCTCGCGCGATTCGATTACAGACCTTGGCCGGTTCGTGGAGCGGGTGGGGGCGACCGAAGTGGTTCTGGCGCTCCAGGAACGCCGCAATGCGCTGCCGCTCAAGGATCTGCTCCGCGTGAAGACCAAAGGCGTTCAGGTGAGCGATTTCTCCAGTTTTTTGGAGCGGGAAATGGGCCGGGTGGATCTTGATACTCTCAACCCGAGCTGGCTGATATTCTCCGACGGGTTTTCCGCCGGTCGACGGTTGTCGAGCATCGGTAAACGCCTGTTCGACATCGTCGTGAGCCTTTTGATTCTGATCGTCGGCATTCCGCTGATCGCGGTATTTGCAGTGCTGGTGAAGCTGGAGACCAAGGGGCCGGCATTTTTCCGCCAGACCCGCATCGGCCTGTATGGCGAGCATTTCACTCTCTGGAAGCTGCGTTCGATGCGGGTGGATGCCGAGGCGGGCGGAGCGAAATGGGCGGAGAAGGATGATCCGCGGGTTACCCGCGTGGGGCGTTTGATCCGCAAGGTCCGCATCGACGAACTCCCTCAGGTCTGGAGCGTCCTCAAAGGCCAGATGAGCTTCGTGGGTCCGCGTCCCGAAGTACCGGCGATCGTCGTCAAACTCGAGGAAGAGCTCCCGTACTATGCCGAGCGGCATGTGGTGAAACCGGGAATCACCGGGTGGGCTCAGATCAACTATCCCTATGGCGCGAGTATCGAAGACGCGCGGCACAAACTCGAATACGATCTGTATTACGCGAAAAACTACACGCCTTTCCTCGATGTGCTCATCCTTTTGCAGACTGCGCGCGTAATCCTTTGGCCGGAGGGTGCACGGTGATCGGCTGGATTGGCACCTTCTCCTATATCGCCTACACTCTTGGCGCGATCGTCTGCGCTCTGGCGGCGGTCTGGGTGGCTCGTCAGGGTGACAGGTCGCGCAGCGATCGTACGCCGGCCATCGTGGCCCTGGCGCTGACGGCCAATTGGTGTTTCGCCTCGGCGAGTTTCGAACCCGGTCGTCCCATCGTCGAATTGACCGAGATCGCGCGAAATCTGGCCTGGCTTTTCACCCTTTTCCGGCTGTTCGCCAATGACGGACGGGACGAAACGCTGCGACTGGTGCGGCCGGCGGCATTTTCCCTCGGTTTTGTCGAAGTCCTGCAATTCGCATTGCTATTGAGTGCCCGGCGTTATGCCGTAACGCCCGAACTTGCGACGCTGGTGTTCGAAACCGGAATCCTGTTCAGAATCATGGTCGCTGTCGGAGCGCTCGTGCTGCTGCACAATCTCTATGTCGGCGCGGCCGTATCCTCGCGCCGGATCTTGCGCTGGAATGCGGCGGCGCTTGCTGGGCTTTGGGCGTTCGACCTCAATTATTTCACTGTCGGCTACATCATCGGCGAAGTGCCGGTAGAGCTTGCCGCTCTGCGCGGGGTCGCGGCTGCGGTGGTCGCGATACCCTTTGCGATGGGGTTCAACCAAAGCTCATCGAACCTGGAGTTTAACCCCTCCCGGGCAGCGACTTTTCGGTTCCTCTCGCTCATGGTTATCGGGGCGTATCTCGGGCTGATGCTCGCGCTGGCGCGCTGGTTGGATATGCTCACCGGCGACCTTGCACGGATGACCCAGGTCGGCCTGATCATCGCGGCGGGCGCTCTGGCACTGATCTGGTTGCCATCGGAGCGGCTGCGAGGCTGGCTGCGGGTCACCGCGATCAAGCACCTGTTCAAACATCGGTACGATTACCGGAACGAATGGATACGCTTCACCAATACGATCGGCACGACGGGTCTCGACAATTCCACTCTGCAAGAGCGCACGGTGAAGGCGCTCGCCGACATTGTCGATAGTCCTTCCGGCCTGCTGCTTGTCCCGGGTGACGAGGGCACCTTCGAAGTTGCGGCAAACTGGCTTTGGCACAATTCGAGCATTCCCGCCCACGCAGCTTCCGCCGCATTGGGGGATGCGCTCGAAAGCAGCGAGCTGATCATCGATTTCGACGAAGTGCGCGACGGGATTGACCACCATGGCGAACTGGCTCTCACCCCCGATTGGCTGTGCGAGGATCCCCGTGCCTGGGCGGCGGTGCCGCTGCTGCATTTCGATCGCCTTGTCGGCATTATGGTGCTCGCAAGGCCTTTGATCGGACGCAAGCTCGACTGGGAGGATTTCGACCTGCTTTCCGTGGTCGGGCGGCAGCTTGCCAGCTATCTGGCAGAACAAGCCAGTCAGGCCGCGCTGCTCGAAGCGGGCCGGTTCGACGAATTCAACCGGCGTATGGCGTTCGTCATGCACGACATCAAGAACCTGTCGAGCCAGATGTCTCTGCTACTGCGCAATGCCGAAAAGCACGCCGATAAACCGGAATTTCGCCAGGATATGTTGGTCACGCTCCGCAGCAGCGCCGACAAGCTCAATTCCCTCCTTGCCCGTTTGGGGCGCTATGGCCCGCCGCGATCGGATCGGGCCATTCGGTTCGATCTTGCCGCGGCGGTAGACCAGGTGGCCGAACGCCTCGGCCAGGCCCACCCATTAACGGTACTGAGGGCCGAGCCGGTCACGGTCGAAGGCAGTCCCGAAGCGCTTGAACAGGCGCTGACACATCTGGTGCAGAACGCCATCGATGCGAGCGATGCCGACAGTTCGGTCATGCTCGAGGCGTATAGCGACGGGGTGTCCGGGAAGGTCGTAGTGATCGACAACGGCCAAGGCATGTCGCCCCATTTCGTTCGCAACAGGCTGTTCGAGCCCTTCGTCTCGTCCAAATCGGGTGGGTTCGGCATTGGGGCTTTCGAATCCCGCGAGCTTGTTCGGTCTATGGGGGGGAGATTGGATGTTCAGTCTCGCGAGGGGCTGGGGACGCGTTTCACGATCAGCCTGCCGCTGAAATCGGCGGCTTCGATCATCGGGCGCGACCTAACCCACGAAAAAAACGAGGTCGCATAATGGCAGAGGCTAAGCCCAAACTGCTGATCGTAGAAGATGATGAAGGTTTACAGGCCCAGCTCAAATGGGCCTATGACGATTTCGACGTCGTAATAGTCGGCACCCGCGAGGCGGCCCTTGCGTCCTTACGCTCGGAGGAGCCGGCCGTCGTCACGCTCGATCTTGGGCTTCCCCCCGATCCCGACGGGACGAGCGAAGGCTTCGCCGTTCTCGAAGCGATCATGGCTATGAAACCGGACACGAAGGTCATCGTAGCTTCCGGGCATGGCGCGCGCGAGAGCGCCTTGCGCGCCGTCGAACAGGGGGCCTACGACTTTTACCAGAAGCCCCTGGACATCGATACGCTGGGGCTGATTGTGCAGCGTGCCTATCGGTTGCATCATATCGAGAGCGAGAACCGGCGCCTTGCGGAAAAGGTTGGGGAAGACCGGAGGGTGCTGGGCTCGATGGTCACTGCCGCGCCGGAAATGGCCAAGGTTGCGCGGACCATCGAACGCGTGGCGCCGACCAATGTTTCGGTCATGCTTTTGGGGGCCAGCGGTACCGGCAAGGAATTGCTGGCACGGGGCGTCCACGATTGCAGCGATCGCAGGCAGGGCGCGTTCGTTGCCATCAATTGCGCGGCTATCCCCGAAAATTTGCTCGAGAGCGAGCTTTTCGGACATGAGAAGGGTGCTTTCACCGGTGCTGTGAAGAAAACCGAAGGCAAGATCGAACTGGCCGATGGCGGTACGCTGTTCCTCGATGAAGTAGGCGACATCCCGCTTTCGTTACAGGTCAAGCTCTTGCGGTTCCTGCAGGAGCGCACGATCGAACGCATTGGTGGAAGAAAACCGATCGCGGTCGACACGCGTATCGTGTGCGCCACGCACCAAAATCTCGAATCGATGATCGGCGAGGGGACGTTCCGCGAGGACTTGTTCTATCGCCTGGCGGAGATTGTCGTGAAGGTTCCGACTCTTGCCGAACGGCCGGGTGATGCGGTGCTGCTCGCAAAGCACTTCATGGCCCGCTTCGCGAAAGAGATGAACCCCCAGATTAAAGGCTTCGCTCCGGACGCACTCGCCGCCATCGATAACTGGGCATGGCCCGGCAATGTTCGCGAACTCGAAAACCGCGTGAAACGAGCGGTGATCATGGCCGAGGACAAGCAGATCTCCGTCGAGGATCTCGATCTCTCCCAGCCGGAAGACGACGGTGCCGACATCGCTCTGAATCTCAAGGCAGCGCGCGAACAGGCCGACCGGCGTATGATACGGCAGGCTCTGGCTAGGACCGAGGGGAATATCTCCAGCACCGCGAAGCTCCTCGGCATCAGCCGGCCGACTCTGTACGATCTGCTCAAGCAGTATGATCTTCAGACGTGATCTCGGTATTGTCGCAGCTCTCGTTCTTGGCCTCGCGCCATTGGGCGGATGTGGCGAGGAAGGCTTCGAAGGCTCGCCGATAGACCAGGCGCGCGCGAGCCTGGAAGGCGATGATCCACGCGCTGCTCGTCTTCACCTCGAGCGTGCGCTGGACGAGGGAACGAACCGGGCGGAACTGGCCGCGCTTTTCGGAGAAGTCGCGCTTCTCGCGGGCGATTTGGCGGCGGCGCGCGAATGGCTTGCCCCGCAAGAGTTTTCCGATGCGACAAGAGCAAGAGGCTTTCGCATGCTTGGCCGCCTGGAAATGGCCGAGGGCGACCTGCGGGCCGCCGGGGCGGCCTTCGATCGTTCACACGCTGTCGATCCGGACAATGCGGAGCTGTGGGTGGATATCGGCCGCCTGCGCTATCGTGGAGGAGAGCAGTTCGAAGCGATCGAAGCGGTCGAACATGCGCTCGCCATCGATCCCGCCAATGGCGAAGCTCTCCGCTTCAAGGGGCAGCTTGCACGCGATGCCCAGGGGATGGAAGCGGGGGCGAAGCTGTTGGGCAGGGCGCTGCAATCCCGCCCCGAAGACATCGATCTTCGCGTGGAATACGCCGCTACGCTGGGCGATGCGGGGCGCGCTAGAGAAGCTCTGCAAGTCTTGCGCGGCGAAAATTCATTGGCTGCGACAACCCCAAGAGGCCTTTTCGTTCAGGCGGTTCTGGCTGCGCGCGGCAGGCATTTTCGTCTTTCCCGGGATCTCCTGTCGAGATCTGGCCTGCAACAGGACGACGTTGCATCCGCCAGGCTCCTTTCGGCAATCATCGATCTGGAGGAAGGGAATTTCGCCAGCGCGGCGCAGGCATTGGACCGGCTATATATACGGCAGCCGGACAACCCGCGCATCCGCGATTTGCTCGCCTATGCCTTGTCTCGCGATGATGGGGAGCGGGAACTGGTGCATCGGTTCGCCGGAATGGCGGCTTCCAATTCGAGTTCGGCCTATTTGCGGGTGTTGGTCGGTCGCGCCTACGAAGCCCTCGGCAATCGTGAGCGGGCGGCAATTTATATCGACCTTGCTGCGCTTGGCGGCGGGAATTTTTCGGTACTCCCCAGCCTTACGCCACCCGAACTGCTGGCGATATCCGAAGGCGAGGGAGGGCAACAGGTCCGTGACTATGTTCGCAATGCGATAGCCGGGAGAGAGGCCGTCGCCGCGCTTCGGAAGGGGCGCGAATTCGCGAAACGTTTCCCGGGCTCGGCAGATGCACAGGCCATTCTGGGCGATGCCGAATTCGCGCGGGGCAACAAGCGCGCCGCCCGCGAGGCGTATCGACGGTCCGCACAAGTGCGGCGTCCTTGGCCCCTGGCGCTGCGACTTGCGGGCGCACAGGAAGACCCGGCCGACGCCCGCCAACTGCTCGAAGCCTATGTGCGCGAGAATCCGATGAACGGAGATGCGGCGGCCATCCTCGCCGATGCGCTTGCGGCCGAAGGTGACTGGAGGCGCGCGGTCGAATTGCTCGATCATGCGATGGGTCTCGGCCTGAGACGGGTGCCCTGGGTGCTTGCCGCTCGCAGCGTCGGCGCGCTCCAACTCGACGATCCCGAGGAAGCGCTGGATTTCGCCCTGGCGGCGCATGATTTGCAGCCGATGAATCCGTTGGCGATTTCTGCCCTGATCGCGGCGCTTCCCGAAGGAGAGAAGCGAGCGCGGCGAGAACTCGAAGCGAAGCTGCATTCGTTGCGCCCCGGATGAGCCTCTCGACAAGCCGGCATCGCGGCGGCAACTGAACACCATGTCTTTTCGCACCGTTTTTGCCGACCCGATGCTGCGGATGCTTGTCGCAGCGATCGCTCTCGCTGCGTTTCTGCCTGCGACCGGAGACGCCAGAGGCGTTGCACAAGCCGTTGCGAATGCAGCCATTTTCATTCTGTTTTTACTCAACGGAATGCGCATCGCCCGGCGCGATATCGTTGCCGGTTTCGTGAATTGGCGGTTCTTGCTTCCGCTGGTTGTATGGGTGTTTGGCGCAATGGCCGTCATAGGCGCGGGTCTTGCGTCGCTGGCCGAAGGGTGGTTGGCGCCTTCGGTCGCGCTGGGGTTCCTCTATCTCGGCACGTTGCCCTCGACGGTACAGTCCGCCACATCCTACACTGCGCTGGCGGGTGGCAATGTGGCTCTGTCCGTGGTCGGGGCGGCTTTGCTCAACATTTTGGGCGTGTTCGTCACGGTGCCGATTTTCCTGGCGCTGGGCGGTAGCGGAAGCGGTGGGGTGGGTTTCGAGACGATCGGCAAGATCATGGTGCTGCTGATCCTGCCATTCGCCATCGGACAGGCGGTTCAGGGGCTGACCGGTCCAGTCGTGGCTCGACACGGGCCAAGGATAGTATGGGTGGATCGGTTTGCGATTTCAGCCGCGATCTATGTCGCTTTTTCCGGGGCAGTGGAGCAGGGGATCTGGTCGCGCGTGGATGGTCCCGACTGGGCAGTCATAGGCCTTCTCGTCGCGGCATTTCTCATGACCGGCAATCTGGGCGCGTGGCTGGCCGGCGGGGCGCTCCGGCTGGAACGGCCCGACCGTACCGCTTTTCTTTTCGCCGGAGCGCAGAAAAGCGCTGCTGTGGGTGCTCCCCTCGCGACCATTCTGTTTCCGCCGGAGGAGGCTGGATTCATCGTGATCGCATTGCTGCTCTATCACTTCTTCCAACTGGTCGTGGCTGCACCGATTGCTACTCGGCTGGCACAGGGTCCTCGAGCGAATGCCGCCGATTATAGCGTACCGACCACCAGAAGCTGAGTCCGATGAGAATCGCACCGATCAATCCGGTAATGGTTTCCGGGATATGGACCTTTGCCGAAACGAGCATGATCCCGCCAAGAACGATGATGGCCCAGAAAGCGCCGTGTTCGAGAAAGCGATAGGCGGCTAGCGTGCCCTTGCGCACAAGGTGGATGGTCATCGAGCGAACGAACATCGCGCCGATCGACAGGCCCAGCGCGATGACGATCATGTTGTTGGATAGCGCAAAAGCACCGATTACCCCGTCGAAGCTGAAGCTCGCATCGAGGACATTGAGGTAGAGAAACCCGCCGAGTCCGCTGCGCACGACAGCACCGTGAAGCTTGGCGGATTCTTCCTTCATTTCCAGGATCGCATTGATCCCTTCGACGGCGATGAAGGTCACGAGACCGAGGATCCCGGCGACAAGGAAGGTCAGGGCCTGGTCCGGATCGAGCGTTGTGGAAATGCCCCAAAGGACGAGCAGCAACAATGCGATCTCGGCGGCCGGGAGCGCGGCGAATTTGGCGAGGTGACGCTCGACAACGGCGATCCAGTGGACGTCCTTGTCGAGATCGAAGAAGAACTTGAGACCGACCATGGAGAGGAAAGCGCCGCCGAATCCGGCGATACCGACATGGGCCGACGAGACGATACGTTCGTATTCCTGCGGATCATTCAGCGAGAGATTGACCGTTTCCACTGGCCCAAGGCCAGCCGCGATAGCCACGATAGCCAGCGGGAATACGATCCGCATGCCGAATACGGCGAATGCGATGCCCCAGGTCAGGAAACGGCGCTGCCAGACCTCGTCCATCTCCTTGAGCACGGATGCGTTGACGACGGCATTGTCGAAGCTGAGCGACACTTCGAGCACCGACAGGACCACGACGATCCACAGCAGCGACAATGTGCCCGTGACGGAGGCGGTGCTGGCCCACCCGTACCAGATGGCAAGGCCCAGGCAGAATAGTGTAAAGACGAACGAAAAGCCGTAGAAACGCCAGAGCGTAGCCATGTTTCGAGATTCCTGAATTCAGCGTTTGGGCTGGTAGGTCTGGTCTTCTGTCGGGAAGCTGCGCGCGCGCACTTCCTCGGCATATTGCGCAACGGTCTTCTCGATGACGCTCGCGATGTCTTCGTACTTCTTAACGAAGCGGGGCACGCGGTCGAACATGCCCAGCATGTCTTCTGTCACCAGAACTTGGCCGTCGCATTCGGCCGAAGCGCCGATTCCGATGGTGGGGCACAATACCGATTTGGTCGCCTCGATCGCTATCGGTTCAAGCACACCTTCAAGGACGATGGCAAACGCTCCCGCCTCGTCCAGTGCCTTGGCGTCGCCTACGATTTTCTTCGCCTCGGCATCGTCGCGTCCTCTTGCCGCATAACCGCCCAGCACGTTGACGGCCTGCGGGGTCAGGCCGACATGCCCCATGACCGGTATGCCGCGCTGGTTGAGGAACGAGACCGTTTCGGCCATCTGCTCGCCGCCTTCGAGCTTCACGGCAGCCGCGCCGGATTGCTTGAGCAGGTAGGTCGCGCTTTCGAAAGCCTGCTGCGGGGACTGTTCGTAGGAGCCGAACGGCATGTCGACCACAACCACCGAATGATAGCTACCGCGTACGACTGCCGCCGCATGATTGGCCATCATGTCGAGCGTCACGGGTATCGTCGTTGGCAGGCCATAGATCACTTGCGCCAGTGAATCCCCCACCAGCAGAATGTCGCAATGTGCATCCAGCAACTGCGCCTGCCGGGCGGTATAGGCGGTCAGCATGACGAGCGGATCGCGGGTCTCGCCATCGGCCTTGTGCGCGCGGATTTTCGGTACCGTCAGCCGCTTCATCGGCTGGGGTGTAGGGTTGGCCCGGCTGGTGCTCGTATCGAGCTGGAAGGTCGTCGACATGACGCTCCAGTAGCAAGCGCGTGGACGATGGCCAAGCCAAGCTTGGAATCCTGCGGAATTGCGTGTTTAAGGGCGCCCTTGTGACACGCGGCAGGGGTCGCCGCGTCTGGAGAGGAAAAATCTGAACATGGTCGCCACCACGACTACGACAGGCGAGGGCTGGTCCTCGCGCACCGCATTCATTCTCGCGGCCGTCGGCGCCGCTGTCGGGCTGGGCAATATCTGGCGCTTCCCGACGCTTGCCGGGGAAAGCGGCGGCGGGGCCTTTGTAATCTTCTACATCGGCTGCGTGTTTTTGCTGGGTTTGCCACTGGTGCTTTCCGAAATTTTCATCGGCAAAGTCGGGCAGACAGATGCGATCGGTTCGATCCGCCGCGTGGCGGCGCAATCGCAAGCAGCGCCGAGCTGGTCGATCTTCGGCGCGATTGGGGCAGTGGCGGCTTTTCTGATCGTCTCGTTCTATTCGGTCGTCGCCGGTTGGGTGCTTTATTACGCTGCTGTCATGGGCGCCGACCTTTTCTCTGCTATTGCGGCCGGTGATCCCTTCCGCGGTGCGCTGGTGGGTGAAAGCCAGGAACAGATTCAGCAGCGCCTGGGAGACATGTTTGCCAACCCGGGGCTGCTTCTGGGCGTCCACTTCCTGTTCATGGGCGCGACCCTCTACATCGTGGCGCGGGGTGTCAGTTCGGGCATCGAAAGAGCGGCGACCTATCTGATGCCAATGTTTTTCGTCCTGCTTGTAGGCCTTGTGGTCTATGGTGCGATTGAAGGCGATATTGGTGATGCCGTGGCCTTTCTGTTCACGCCCGATTGGTCGAAGCTGACGCCGCAGGTGATGAATTCTGCTCTCGGGCAGGCGTTGTTCTCGCTGTCGTTGGGTGTGGCGGGGCTGATTACCTATGGCTCTTACATCAAGGAAGGCGGCGGATTGGGGCCGACGGCGGCAATGATCGCGGTTGCCGATACCAGCGTGGCGCTTCTGTCGGGGCTGATGATCTTTCCCATCGTCCTTGCGGTGGGGCTCGATCCTGCAGCCGGGCCGACGCTGGTTTTTCAGACGCTCCCCTTTGCCTTCCAGACAATGCCGGCAGGCGCCTTGTTCGGCTTCCTGTTCTTTCTGTTGATTTTGGTGGCCGCGATTACGAGCTCGATTTCGCTGCTCGAGGTTCCGACGGCCTATGGCATCGGCGAACGTGGCTGGAGCCGCCTGAAGTCGGCACTTATTTTCGGTGGCGGTGCGTTTCTCATCGGGATCGCCTGTTTGCTCGGGTACAATGTCTGGTCGGATGTGCGCCCGCTAGGCTTCTGGTCGCTGTTCGAGAACACCGATATTCTCGATACGGTGGACGGCTTCACCGGGAAGGTCATGCTGCCTGTCGGTGCTCTGCTGACTTCCATTTTCATTGGCTGGAAGGCGGATGCGAATTTGCTGCGCACGACGACAGGTCTCTCGCCCTGGGCGTTCAATCTGTGGCGGTTCCTGCTCGCATGGCTGTGCCCGCTCGCGGTAGCCACCATTCTGGTGACTGGTCTGTTCCCGAGTATTCTAGGGACGTAGACTACAAAACGGGCCGCCCCCTGCGAGGGAGCGGCCCGTTGACCACCTTTTTTTCGGCGTGAGGTCGGTGTTAGATGTCGACCGATTCCACGTGGCGCTCTTCTGCTTCGTCTAAGACATTCATGCCGAGCGTCATCTTGGCTGCGTTGAGCAGGCCGAGATCGCCGCTCCAGATTTCGGCGTCGCCAAGATCCATGCGCAGGAAGAGGATGTCGGGATCATCCTTGCCGCCATCGTACCAGGCCTCGACGAAATTGCTCCAGAATTGGTCGAAACGTTCCCTGCTGGTTTCGACGGCAAGCGTGCCATCGAAACGAGCGAACATGTCGTGATCCTTGCCGGCAAAGCTGGCCTTGACCTTGCCCAGCTTGGAAAAATCCGAACTTTTCCGGGTAAAGAACCAGATCGAGCTGTTGGCGTCTTCGTCGAGTTGGGCGGTCATCGGCACCGATGTCTCCGATTGGCCATCCAGTTCGAGGAAAAGGAAGGGCGAGTCGGCAAGCGCCAGCCAAAATTTCTTCTTGAGTTCTTCGGAATTGCCGTCGGAATATTTCATCGAATGCGCCTTTCGTAATTGCGTTTGATTTTCAAACGAGTGCACCCGATTCGGGGTTCCCTTCGGTGCGCCGGAGCGGGGCGGTGGAAGGACGAATTGCGAATCGATCAGATATGGAACATAATGGGAACGAATTGCTTGATTTCCTATGTCCCAGTCCAACCCTTCCTCCATGCCGTCCACGGCCTTCGAAGATGTCGCTGCGCTTTCTGCGCAGCGCAGCATGCGCTGGCGTCCGGGGCTGGCGGCAAGGCAGGGCATCATGCTGCACAGCGAGATTTTCGCCTCCTCGCGCGAGGGGGCAGGGGCAGGATTCGCCCTGAGCTTGGCGCTGGACGATTGGCGCAGCCTTCCACGCGCCGAGGCTTGCGAAGCGAATGACCGGCGTAGTGTGCTGTGGGTCCAGACACGCGAAGCGGCACGGCGCGTTGGCCGCCCGTACCGCGCGGGTCTG
>CAMYIQ010000332.1 GCA_947258465.1 uncultured Erythrobacter sp. | reverse complement strand
CAGCCAGCTCGAACGCGATGTGGTGATCGAGGAATTGCTCGCGGCGGGCGCACCGGTCGGCGCGCACTGGATCGCCGACAGGCAGAGCGGACCGCTGCTGCTGCGGCTGGGCAATGAGGAGCTTAAACGCCGCTGGGTGCCCGCCATCGCGCGCGGCGAGGCGTTCGCCTGCATCGGCCTCAGCGAACCGGGTTCGGGATCGGACCTCGCTTCGGTTCGCACCTCGGCCCGGCGCGACGGGGACGAATGGGTCATCGATGGCCAGAAGGTCTGGACCACCGGCGCGCATGTCAGCCATTTCATGATCGCGCTGGTGCGCAGCGAGGCGGGGAGCGAGCGGCAGCAGGGCCTGTCGCAATTCGTCATTCCGATGGATGCCCCCGGCGTCACCGTGAAGCCGATCGTCGACCTCACCGGCGCGCATGAATTCAACGAGGTGTTCCTCGAGGAGGTGCGCCTGCCCGCAACCGCGCTGCTCGGCAGCGAGGGAGAAGGCTGGAAGCAGGCCACCGCCGAACTCTCGCTCGAACGCTCGGGGCCGGAGCGATACCTGTCCTCGATGGTGCTGTTCCTCGAACTGGCGCGGTATACGGGCGCGAAGGACGATGCCGGGCTGACCGAGTTGGTCGGCCGCCTTGCCGCCGAGGCCTGGACGCTGCGGCTGATGAGCGCCTCGGTCGCGGCCAAGCTGGCGCGCGGCGAGGACCCCACGCTGGAGGCCACCATCGTCAAGGACCTCGGCAATTCCTACGAACAGGCGATCCCGCAATTGGTGCAGGCGGCGGTCGATTTCGGCAATGCCGACACCGACGTGCTGCGCGCCGTGTGCTTCTACCTGCTACAGGTCAGCCCCAGCTTCTCGCTGCGCGGCGGCACGCGCGAGATCATCAGGGGTATCATCGCAAGGGGGCTCGGCCTGCGATGAGCGATACCCGACGCATGCTGGCCGAAATGGCCGATCCGCTGTTTGCCGAACTCGGCCCGGATGCCAGCGAAGAGCGCGACCTGCCGCAGCTCGAGGAACTGGGCTTGCCGCTGCTGCTCGTGCCCGAGGCAGAGGGCGGATTCGGCGGCGACTGGCTCGATGCGCTGACCGTCTTCCGGCTGGCGGGCTACCATACACTCGGCATCGACCTTGCCGCGCTGGTCGTCGAGCGGGCCGAAGACATCGAGCGCGAACTCGCCATGGCCTTCGCGCGGAGCTGTCAGATCGCCGGAGCGCTCGACGCCGCGCTCGGCCTCGCCGTGGGCTACGTCAACGAACGCCAGCAATTCGGGCGCCCGCTGGGCAAGTTCCAGGCGGTCCAGCAATCGCTGGCGACATTCGCCTGCGAAGCGGCCGCTGCGAACTGCGCCGCCATGGGTGCCGCGCAAGCGCTGAATCGCGGGCCCGCAGAGTTCGAGATCGCGGCCGCGAAGCTGCGTGCCAACCGGGCCGTCGAAATCGGCACCACCGTCGCGCATCAGGTGCATGGCGCGATCGGGTTCACGCAGGAATACGCCCTCCACCACCTGACCCGGCGCCTGTGGCAGTGGCGTTCGGAATATGGCAGCGATGCCCATTGGAGCCGCAAGCTCGGCAGCGCAGTGATCGAACGCGGCGCGGACAGGTTCTGGCCCGACCTCACGGCGCGGACCGACCCGGACTGTAGGTGACAGGTGGTTACACCGGTGTCCGCCTAATCCTACACTTATAAATATCTGATATTACGCTATAAATAGCCTTTATTGCTGTGTCAGGGTGACACATTGGGCATTTTTTCCGGCGGCGAGACTGCCCCGGCACAACACGGCCAGGCGCCTTTGAGCGGTAGCGTCGATATATAGCCAAGCTGCCGGCCTGTAGGAAAGGCGGCCTCCCTAGGCCAAGGCGAGCACCCCGGTCAGGATATTGCGCACCAGATCCACCTGACCGCGCGCGCCCGTCTTGGCGTAGATCCGCTTCGAGTAATAGCGCGCGGTTTCGAGCGTCAGGCCGTGCAGACTTGCCGCTTCCGCGATCGAGGCGCCTTGCGAAAGCGACCATGCCAGCCGCGCCTCGGCAGGCGTCAGGTCGAACAGATCGACCAACTGTTCGTGCCGGTCCGCGCTCGACGAGCGATCGCCGCGCAGATAGACCATCGCCACCGCCGCGCCATCGCCTGCCAGCGCCGGAAGCCGGACCGGCGAGACGAGAATATCGATCCAGGGATCGCGAGCCAGATTGATCGCGCGCGGACGGACTTCGCGATTGGCCGAACATTCGCGCGCAAACCCGGTCAGCAGGCGATCGGCCGCCGGGGATGACGATGTCAGCCGGTCGTAAGGGCCGCGCCGCAACATTCCCGAGCGCTGAAGAAATCGCTGTGCCTGCTCGTCCAGCCCGACGATCCGGCACCGGGCATCGATCGCGATCCAGCCGAAATTCATCCGCGCGAAGGCGTCCGCGCTCATCGATGCGCGCGCTTTTTCCCGCTCGAGCGACGCCAGAACCTTGAGCGCCACGCGAAGATGCGGTGCAAGCGCGGCCAGCAGGCTGGAATGTTCCGCCCGCAACCCGCCGTCCGTAAGTTTGGAATTGCAGTCTTCTTATCTGCAGTCATGTGATAGAATCTGTTAGGGCTTGTTGTGGGT
>CAMYIQ010000331.1 GCA_947258465.1 uncultured Erythrobacter sp. | reverse complement strand
CACCTTCTTCGCCGTCGATATAGGTCAGCGCACTTTCACAGCTCGCGGTCGACTTGTACCCCGGATCGTAAGTGAATTTGCCGGTCGTGCCGTAAAGCTTGCGAATGTCGACGACATCCGGCCCGACGCTGCCCTCCAGCACGGGAAATTCCTGGGTCTTGTCGCCCAGATCGAGAGTTGCCTGCTTGTCGGCCACGCGTTTCTCCTACTCGTTTTTCTCGGTGCCTGTCGGCGAGACCTGCGCATCGATACGCAGGAGCGACTCTTCCTTGCCCAACAGGACCAGCACATCGAAAATGCCGGGCGACGTGGTTGTGCCCGTCAGCGCCGCGCGCATGGGCTGCGCGAGCTTGCCGAGACCCAGTTCGAGCTGCTCGGCATAGGACTTCGTAGTGGCTTCCAGCGCCTCGATTGTCCAGTTATTTTGCACATGCAGCATTTTCGACAATCCCGCGAGGCGATGACGGGCGTCGTCGTCGAGCAGCTTGGCCGCTTTCCCGGTCATTTCGAGCGGGCGGCTTGCGAAAAGAAATGCTGCGCCATCAGCAAGTTCTACGATGGACTTCGCGCGGGTTTTGAGAACCGGCATCGCTTCTTTCAGCAGCGCGACGTCGGCTTTCGGCCCGATGCGACCGGCGACGATTTCCGCCAGTCGGCCGTCGTCCGCCTCGCGGATGTAGTGACCGTTGAGATTCTGCAGCTTCTTGCTGTCGAAGCGCGCGGGGCCTTTGCCGACACCGTCGAGATCGAACAGTTCGATGGCTTCCCGCTTCGTGATCTCTTCGCGGTCGCCATGACCCCAGCCAAGCCGAAGGAGATAGTTGAACAGCGCCTCGGGAAGAATACCCTCTTCATCGCGGTAGGCCTCGACGCCCACGGCGTCATGGCGCTTGGACATTTTCGCGCCGTCAGGGCCATGAATCAGCGGAACATGCGCATAGACCGGGTCGGGCCAGCCGCCTTCGATCGTGTCCATCGCACGGATGATCGGCAATTGGCGGAAAGCGTTGTTCAGATGATCGTCGCCCCGGATGATGTGCGTGACCCCCATGTCGTGATCGTCGACAACCACAGCGAGCATGTAGGTCGGCGTGCCGTCGGCGCGCAGCAAGACGTAGTCGTCGATCTCGACGTTCTTCACCGTCACCTTGCCCTGCACGGCGTCCTCGATCGTGGCCTCGCCTTCCGTCGGTACCTTCAGACGGATCACGAAGGGAGCGCCTTCGGGTGCCTCGCTCTCGTCGCGATCGCGCCAGCGACGGTCGTAGCGCATCGGCTGCTTGTTCGCGCGCTGCTCGGCGCGCATTTCCTCGAGTTCCTCGGGCGTCGCAAAGCACTTGTAGGCATGCCCCGCTTCGAGCAGCTTGTGCGCAACTTCGGCATGGCGTTCGGCGCGGTCGGACTGGAAGAGCGGCGGCTCGTCGAAATCTAGGCCCAGCCAGTCGAGCCCGTCGATGATCTTCTCGATCGCATCGGGAGTGCTACGCTTGCGATCGGTGTCCTCGATCCGCAGCAGCGTGCGGCCACCGTGATGGCGCGCATACAGCCAGTTGAACAGCGCCGTTCGCGCACCGCCGATATGGAGATATCCGGTTGGCGAGGGAGCAAAGCGGGTGACGACCTGCGGGGTCTTGCTGTCACTATCGCTTGCCATTGTCTCACGTTTCCTTTCAAACACTTGCATGGCGACGCAGGGGACGCCTTCGATACCGATGGGGGAAGCGGGCGAAGAAGCCCGCCAGGCAGTGCCGCGCCATTGGCGCATGCGCGTTCTCTTGTCCAGTTTCGCACGGCGTATCGAGGCCTTTCTGGAGATCGCGCGTTTCGATCGCGGACCGTGGCTCGTCGTGGCCTTTGCCGGGGGAATAGGTCTCTGGTTCCAGTTGGGAACACGGTGGCAGTGGCTGGCAGCAATCGGTCTGTCGCTGGGGACCGCTCTCGGCGCGATCGCTCTTTGGCGGGGTGAGGAGAAGCGCGGCTTCACCCTGGTCGCAATCGTCTCGATCGGCATTGCCTTGGCCGCCGGGATCGCACTGGTTTGGGCTCGCTCGGCCATGGTGGGGGCGGAACCCATCCCGCACCCGCGCTTCGAGCGGATCGACGGGCGTGTTCTCGAGCGCGAGGAACAGCCTGCGGAAGATCGCGTGAGGCTCATCCTCGCCGCTCGCGATTCCCAGACCGGCCGGGCGGTGGCATACCGGGTCAACATAACGTGGACGCAGGACCGGGCGGAGCTTCGCGAAGGGGCGAGGATACGCCTTTCGGCCCGATTGATGCCCCCGTCTCCGCCGATTGTCCCGGGCGCTTATAATTTCGCTAGACGGGCCTGGTTCGAGGGGCTTTCGGCGACCGGATCGACAGTCGGCGAAATCGAGCTGATCGAGCGATCTCGGGAACCGGGAGCATCCCTCGCATCGATCCAGAGAGGCCTTTCGGGGCATGTCCGCGACAGACTGGGGGACACCACGGCCGGCGCGATTGCAGCCACGCTGGCCAGCGGAGATCGCGGTGCCATTCCCGAGGCGGACGAAGAGGCCATGCGCGATGCCGGGCTGACGCACCTGCTTTCGATCAGCGGGTTACATGTCAGCGCGATCATTGCGGCGACTTATCTGGTGGCGCTCAAACTGCTTGCACTTTGGCCCTGGCTGACCTTGCGCGTGAGGCTTCCGCTGCTGGCGGCCGGCACGGCTGCCCTTGTCGGCATTGGCTATACGCTGTTGACCGGCGCCGAGGTTCCGACGGTTCGGAGCTGTATCGGGGCGTTGCTTGTCCTCGTCGCGCTGGCGCTCGGGCGAGAACCGCTTTCGATGCGGATGGTGGCGGTGGCGGCAGGCGCCGTTCTCGCATTATGGCCGGAATCGCTGGTGGGACCGAGCTTTCAGATGAGCTTCGCCGCGGTTATCGCCATCGTTTCTCTTCACAACGTTCCCGCAATCCGGCGCTTCCTGGGGCCGCGGGAAGAAAGCTGGTTGCACCGGCTCGCGCGGCGGGCAACCGTGCTTTTTCTTACCGGCCTCGTGATCGAGCTGGCGCTGATGCCGATCGT
>CAMYIQ010000330.1 GCA_947258465.1 uncultured Erythrobacter sp. | reverse complement strand
CCCCACCGATCTGCAGCCGCCGCCGCCCCTCCCCAATTTACCGGCGAATGTCGAAACCGCAGTCGATACCGCGCTGGCCAGCAATCCCGATCTGATCGCCGCCAAGGAACGAGCCCAGGCCGCCGGTTTCGATAGCGAGGTCGCCGGTTCGGGGCGCCTGCCGAATGTGTCCCTGTTCGCAAACACGGCCTATACCGACTATTTCGACACTCTTGCCGGTGGCGCGGGCGGTATCGCTCAGGAGGAAACGACGGCCAATGCCGGCGTGCGGATAACCATTCCGATTTTTCAGGGTGGTCTGCCGGCGGCGCGCCAGCGCCAGGCACAGGCGCGGGAGACGGCGGCGCTGGAACAGGTGATCGCTACCGAGCGCGAGATCATAGCGCAGGTGCGGGCCGCCTGGTCGAGCTGGCAGGCCTCGCTCGCCGTGATCGAAAGCAGTCGGATCGCCGTCGATGCGGCCGCTCTCAGCCTCGAAGGCGTGCGCGCGGAGAATTCGATCGGCAGCCGCCAGATTCTCGATGTGCTCAATGCCGAGCAGGAACTGCTCAATGCGCGCGTCCAGCTCGTCACTGCTCGCCGCAATGCCTATGTCGCAGGGTTCACGCTGCTCGCGGCGATGGGCCGTGCCGAAGCCCGCGACCTAGGCTTCATCGGTGAAGGCCTGCTTTACGATCCGGCGGAAAATTACGAGCGAGTACGCGAGCGCGTATGGGACTGGGATCGAGATCCCGAACCGTTCGCGATCTCGACCAGCACCGTTGCGGTACCCGCCCCGAACGCCGATGTTCCGCCAGAGGATGAAACCAGAACCGAATCAGGCTATTGAGAGAATCTACCGAATCGGAACGTACCGATTCGCCAGCAGGGGCTTGAGAGACGATGCAGCAACCGGGCGAACCCTCGGTCGAAGAAATTCTCGATTCAATCAAGAAGGTCATCGCACGCGACAATCGCGAAGGCGCGATCCTCGAACGGCGTAAACGCGCAGCGCCCGCTGAAGAAGCAACCGAACCGGCCGCTTCGGGCGAGACGGAAGAAGTGTTCGAGCTGCCGGAAGAAACCGCTCTCGACGAAGGGGATAGCGGCGAAGACGCGCTGACCCGGGGCGATACACGCGAAGCTATGCGGCAGAACTTCGCCGCGCTCGCCATGCTGGCCGAACCGGGCAAGCAGCCGCAAATCGTGCGCTCGGGCGAAACCTCGCTCGAAGGCCTGGTTCGCGAGATGCTGCGTCCGATGCTTGCGCAATGGCTCGACGATAATCTTCCCGGAATGGTCGAAGAGCTGGTCAAGGCCGAGATATCCCGGATCGCCGGCAAGCGCAGCTAGGCGCGCATTCGAACACCTTGACCGTGAAGCCCAAATCGCTGCGCAAGGCCGAACAAGCGCTGGCCAAGACGGGCGGTGCGCGCGCGGAACGCCAGATTTTCCTCTGCGCCCTGTCGGAAAAGCAGAAATGCTGCAGCCGTGCGGACGGCAAGGAAGCATGGAATTATCTGAAGCGGCGACTTAAGGAATTGGGCCTGTCCGGCCGCGAGAAAACGGTTCAGCGCACCAAGGCGGATTGCCTGCAAATCTGCGATTTCGGCCCCATCGCCGTCGTCTGGCCGGACAATGTCTGGTACCATTCGTGCAGGCCGGACGTGCTCGAGGCGATCATTCAGCGCCATCTGATCGGCGGTGTGCCGGTCGAGGAATACCGGCTCAGGCCGGGCGACTAGTCGGGTTTCTTGCGCGGTTTCTCGATCGATTCGTCATGCCCCGTACCTGAAGACAGAAACACGAGCCCCATCAGTGCACTGGTAAGCAGCATGGTGAAGCCGACGCCGAGCGCAGTGGCGATGTAGAAGTGAATCGACACGTCTTCGTCGCCAAATTTGTAAAGCAACGCCATCGCGATCGCCACGATACCGACGGTCAGCAGGAACATGAAGCGCATGATGCGCCTGAAGCGAGCCCAGGCAAAGGCTGCGCTTTCCGGATCGTCGAGTAGAGATTTATGCGTCATTGCAAGCCACATGGCGCGCGCCGGCATGATAATCAACGCTTCCTCGCAATCCGATTCGCTTTTTCGAGTCGGAGATGGCATTCTGACATCTGCATCACAGGAGGATATGGGGTATGGAAATTCGCAGGTTGATCGAAGGGCGCACGAGTTCGGACATCATCTCCTGCACGCTGGACATACCGGTCCGCGAAGCCATCGCTCTTCTGGCCTCCAAACGGATCGGCGCCATTCCCGTAACTGAACACGGGAAAGTGGTCGGCATCTTTTCCGAACGCGACGTTATCTACCGCCTCGCCGAAGAAGGCGATGCCTGCCTCTCCAGGCCGCTGGGCGACGTGATGACCGCGCCAGCGATCACCGTGAACCGCGATACCCCCGTGCTCGAGGCGCTCGCCTTGATGACACGCCGCCGCATTCGTCACCTTCCGGTCGTCGATGGAGGCGAGATGTGCGGCTTCATTTCCATTGGCGATCTCGTCAAGGCACGGCTCGACGAGACCCAGCGCGAGGCGGAAGCGATGCGCGAATACATTCAGACCGCTTG
>CAMYIQ010000329.1 GCA_947258465.1 uncultured Erythrobacter sp. | reverse complement strand
GCCCACCGCCGCAGAAGCAATTCCTTTCCAGCATTCCAATCCCTCCCCCCAGCAGCCTCCCGATGTCCTGGTCATCCCCTCGCAGGATCTGACGGAGCTGCCCGGCGCCAAAGCGCCGGACCCCGGGGCACCTGGTCGTTCCCCCTCCCCCGGCCAGGTGCCCCACCCTGTTCTGCCCGAAGGAGAGCCCAAGTGAACCTCTCGCTTTCTTCTGCGCGCGACGCGCTCCTCGCTGGCCTGTTCGGCGATGCAAAGAAAGCCGACCATGCGCAGCCGCGTTTCGCGCTCGACATGCTGTCGGACTGGCTTCCATACCGCGTCTATGACGAGGGCCCGGGGCTCTACCGCAACGCGCACTCGAAGGGCTTCATTCTCGAAGTCACCCCGCTCATTGGCGCCGACGAGCGGTCAGGTGAGATCCTCGGCCAGTTCTTTTCCGAGAGCCTGCCGCAAGGCGCCTGCCTGCAGGTGCTGAACTTCGCGTCCCCGCGCATCGGCGCCATCGTCGGCCCGTGGTTCGCGCCGCGCTACGAGCAGGGCGGGATCTACGAAGCGATCGCGAAGGCCCGCACCAACCGGCTCTACGATCTCGTCTGGAAGTCGGGCTCGGCACACGCGCCGTTTCATGCACGCCATGTGCGTCTCGTGCTGTCGCTCGGCGTTCCGGTGCCCGGAAGCGTCACCGATGCGGAACTCACCGAATGCCGAGACGGGATGGCGGGCATGCTGAACTCGCTCGGCCTTGCATCGAACAGGCTCGAGCCTGCAGGCCTGCTCGCGCTGGTCGACGAACTTACCTCGCCGACCACCGCGCGCGAACCCGATCTCACCCACTGGAACCGCGAGGACACGCTCGATGCGCAAGCGATCCGCCGCGACATAGAACTCGAAGTCGAGGACGACCGGCTGATCTTGCGCACCGAGCGGTTCCGGGAGACCGGACGTAGCCGCGATGGCGTTCCCAAAATGGGCACCTGCTATCCTGACCGCTTCGATGTCCGCCATTACGGCGTGCGTTCGACGCCCGAACGCTGGGCGCCGTGGGAATGCGCGCGGCTTGTCGGCGACATGTTCACCGACAAGCTGCGCTTTCCCTGTCCCGCCGCCACCATGCTGTGCCTGCACTATCCCGACCAGGAAGCGGCAGCCGCGCGCGCAGGCTACAAGTTCATGCGCACCACCAGCCTGTCGGAAACGAAGAGCGCACGCTTCCTGCCGAGGCTTTCCGAGCAATCGGCGGAGTGGAAGCACGTCCAGGCCGAGCTCCAGGCTGGTAAGAAGCTCGTCAAGCTCTTCTACGGCCTCACCACTATCTCGCCGCTGGGAGACGGCGACGCGCACGAACGCACGATCAAGGCGATCTACAAGGCCGCCGGCTGGGACCTTGCCGACGAGCGTTTCCTCCAGCTGCAGGGCCTCGTCGCGGCATTCCCGCTGAGCCTCGCCGACGGGCTCGTCCACGACCTTGCACGCCTCAAGCGCTTTCGCACCATGCTCTCGACTACCGCGGCCAATATCGCCCCCCTGCAGGGCGAGTATCTCGGCGGGACGATCCCGCACCTGCTGCTCCTCGGACGGCGCGGCCAGCCCTTCTTCTGGTCGCCCTTCGAGAACGCGGCGGGCAATCACAACATTGCGATCTGCGGGAAGTCGGGATCAGGCAAGTCGGTGCTGCTGCAGGAGCTGTGCGCCGCGCTGCGCGGCGCGGGCGCCAAGGTGGTCGTGATCGATGACGGGCGCAGTTTCGAGCATTCGGTCAAGCTGCAGGGCGGCCGCTTCGTCGAGTTCACACTCGCCTCGGGCTTTTCACTCAACCCGTTCTCGATGGTCGACGATGCCCGCGCGCATGAAGACGAAGATTACCGCCTCGACTGCTTTGCGATGATCAAGGCGATCGTCGGCCAGATGGCGCGGCCAAGCGCCGCGCCCTCGGACACCGAACGCGGCCTCATCGATCGTGCAGTAACCCAGGTCTGGAATGCGCTCGGCGGCGGCGGCGCGATCGACGACGTCGCGCATGCACTCCATCAGAGCGACAACGAGGCGGGCAAGGACCTTGCCACCGCGATCGCGCCCTTCTGCCGAGGCGGAAGCTACGCCGGGTTCTTCTCCGGGAAAGCGAGTTTCGCGCTCGAGGACGATTTCACCGTCTTCGAGATGAGCGACCTCGCAAGTCGCGAGGAACTCAGAAGCGTCGTCCTCTCGGCGATCATGTTCATGACCGGTCAGGCGATGACGCGCTCGTCGCGCTCGACCAAGAAGCTGCTGCTGATCGACGAGGCCTGGGCGATGCTCAAGGGCGGTTCGATGGGCGAGTTCGTCGAGACCTATGCCCGCACCGCGCGCAAGTATGGCGGCGCGCTTGCGACCGCCACCCAGTCGCTCAACGACTACTACAAATCGGACGGCGCGCGGGCCGCGCTCGAGAACAGCGACTGGATGCTGGTGCTTCAGCAGAAACCCGAGACCATCGCCGATTTCCGCAAGGAGGCCCGGCTCGACATGGACGACCGGACCGAGACGCTGATCCGCAGCCTCAAGCGCTCGGGCACCGAGTACAGCGAGATCTACCTCAAAGGTCCCGAGATGGAAGCCGTTGGACGCCTGGTGCTCGACCCACTCTCCGCGACGATCTTCTCCTCCGATCCTGACACCTATGCCGCGATCCACCGCCATGTCGAAAACGGCATGCCGCTGGAGCGCGCAGTCGCGCTGGTCGCAGGTGTGGAAGGAGGCATGTGATGGTGCTCGAGACCACCACGCTCGTAGATCGCGTGCGACTTCCGTCAGTCAGACAAGCCCGCGACAAGCACCGTGTGATCGACTGGCTGGCGCTGTTCCAGGGCACCTGCCTGGTGCTGATCGAAACGGCAGGCTTCGCGGCGAGCACGCTGCTGCTTGTTCTCGGTCTGCCGCTGTTCGTGTTCCTTCTCATCGCTGGATGGGACCTGACGGCGCTGTTCGCGCAGATCGGCAATCTTGCTGACCACTACCGCAGCGCTGAACCTGTCGCGCGCCGCTTCTTTGCCCAGGACCTCCAGATCGCATTCCTCATCGCAGCCGGCGGCCTCGCCCTGCTGCGATTGCCGGCTTTCCTGCGCCACCTCGATCGCCGCCTCGCCGAAGGATCTCCCCGCCATGGATAGACTGAACCTCCCGCTTAGCCAGCTGGGCCCGAAACTCCTCGCCGTAGCGTTGCTCGTTGCCGCGCTCCTGTGGGGTGCGTGGATCACGCAGCAGGTCACCAGCTCCCCAAAGCAGCGGATCGTCACGGTCCGGCTCGCCGAGACCATCGGGACATTCGTCGAGGAAGCCGCGCGCGCCGATGCCGATCCGGCGGTCGTCCAGGCGGCGAGCCTTGCATACCTCAAAGCCGCCGAAAGCGCCGTCGCCGATATGGGCCATGACGGCCGCGTGGTGCTGGTTGCCGAGGCCGTGCTCGCGGGCGCTGCCGAAGACGCAACCTCCGAACTCGAGCAGCGCATTGCGGACAAGCTCGCCGGGGAGAAGCAGCCATGAGCCTGACCCGCTCGATCCGCCGTCCGCTGCTGCTCTCGGGGCTGGTCCTGCTACCGCTTGCCTGGGCGCCCCTCGATGCCTTCAGCAAGGACCACGCGTTCCTCATCAATGCGAGCCCGAGCCTGCCCAACTGGGCGTTCTGGCTCGACAAGCACGCGCCGATCGAACGCGGCAGCCTGTTCTTCTTCGAGCCGCCGCAAAGCGAGCTGGTCGAAAGGCATTTCGGAAAAGGACCGCAGATGTTCGGCAAGCGCGTGCTTGGCATGCCGGGCGATGTCGTGCGCCACGAGGGCGATGCGGTCTTCATCAACGGGAAGCAGGTCGCGAGCCTGCTCGAGGTCACCCGCCTTGGCGTGCCGCTCACGCGCGGTCCCGAAGGCGCAATACCGGAAGGTTGCTACTACGCCGGAACTGACCATCCGCGCGGGCTCGACAGCCGCTACGGCGCAATCGGTTTCATTTGCCGCGAGCAGATCCTCGGCAGCGGGAGGGCAATCCTGTGATGCGCTCCCTCCTTCCGATTGGCGCGCTTCTCCTCGCTGCGCTCCCTGCCAGCCTGCAGGCACGAGACTACGGCCAGCGCGGAGCGGTCTTCCCCGTGATCGAGCGCGATCTCTTGGAACAGATCCATACGCGCCTCGCCCAGATGGAAAAGTCGGGCGAGACCGCGCGGCTCAACGAGGAACTCAAGCGTCGCACGATTGCCCGCGTCAACCGGCCTGATCCGGTTGCCGGCGTGATCCGCGCAAGCGCAAGCCGCCAATGGGCCTTCGATCCGACAATTACGCTTGCTGCCGATATCCGGGGCGCAAAAGGCGAGCTGATCCATGCCGCCGGAACGCAGGTCAATCCGCTCGACAGCGTCAAGCTGCGCGGCGACCTCCTGTTTCTTGACGGCGACGATCCCTCGCAAATCGCCTGGGCGCTGAGGCAGGACGCGCACGCCAAGCTTATCCTCGTGAAAGGCGCACCGCTCGAGCTGATGAAGGCCCGTCAACGCCGCTTCTATTTCGATCAGGGCGGCAAGCTGACGCAAAAATTCGGCATCAGGGCCGTCCCCGCGTGGGTGCGCCAGAACGGGCGGATGCTCGAGGTGAGCGAGATCACGCTCCCGCCCCGGAAGGCACAGCCATGAGCAGCATCCGCGCCTTCCTCGTGCTGTTCACGGCGATGCTATCGCTGGTCTTCGCATCACCGGCTTCGGCCGATGCCGGTCCGGGCAAGTGCACCGGGCAATTCGTCAACCCGATCACCGACATCTGCTGGTCGTGCCTGTTCCCGATCTCAGTCGGCGGGCTCGAAATCTGGCCGAGCAATCGTCCCGATCCGGACAACCCCGATTTCCCGCTGTGCCTGTGCGGTCTTCGGCCCGGCATCGCGATGGGGTTCTGGGAGCCGGTCCGGCTCGCCGATGTCAGTATGAAGCCTTGGTGCTTCGTGAACCTTGGCGGCATGAAACTCGATCCCGGCTTCGATATCGGGTTCCGCTCAATCTCGGGCCCTTCGGCGGTAGGCGGCGCGAGCCAGTATTATTCGAGCTGGCATGTCCACTGGTATGCCTATCCGCTGATCTACTGGATGGAGATCGTCGCCGATTTCCTGTGCCTCGAGCCCGGTTCGATCGATATCCTCTATATCTCCGAGATCGATCCGCTGTGGCAGGACTCAGAGCTCACCGCGATCATCAATCCCGAGGCCGTGCTCTTCGCCAACCCGCTGGCGCTCGCCGCGTGCGCGGCGGATTGCGCGGCATCGACCGCGAACCTGCCGCTCGACGAGATGTTCTGGTGCGCGGGCTGCCAGGGCTCGATGTACCCGATGAACGGCAATGTCTCGGCCTCGATCGGCCACGTTCAGGCCTCGCGGCTCGTTCTCTCGCGCTTCGCCTACAAGCTTCACCGCGAGCTCGTCTCGTGGGGCACGATGGGCTCGAAGGGCCTGTGCGGCAAATACCTCATGCCGGTGATGAGGAAGCAGCAATACCGCTTCCAGGCCACCAACCCCAATCCGGCGACCAAGGGCCGCTACGCCTGCCCGCCCGTCGGTGCCTCGACCACCTTCCAGTCCCCCGGACAGGTCATCCCCGCCATCGGCGAAGACATGGGATACTTGGTCTGGCGCAAGAGGAATTGCTGCGCGCTATGAGAAACGCCTTCCATCTCCTCGTCCTCATCAGCCTGGCAACAGCCGCTGCCTTCGCTGCCGCATCGGCGCAGGATTCTCCGCCCGATCTCGACCTTGCCGAGATCCGCGCCCGCGCGAGCGAGCATGCCCAGGATGCCGAAGCACTCGCGACTTCGGTCAGGACCAGGGCCGACACGCTGGCCGAGGACGCACGAACCACGCAGCAGGCGGCACTCGACAACCGCGCCGCCTATGTGAAGGAAGCGCAGGCGAGTGCCGGCGTCGGTCCGCTCGATCTCGACGGCATGATCCGCAGCGCAGCCGACGCCGAGGTCGCGGCGATGGGCGAAGTACCGCGCTTCATTGCCTTTGCTTCGTTGTCGATGCCCGAGCCTTCCTTGAAGGCGCTGGTCCGCGACGTCACCCGCGCCGGCGGGGTCACCGTGCTGCGCGGCTTCCCGCAAGGCGACAGCGCGGCCTTCAAGAAGCGGCTCGCCGCGATCTGGCGCGATGGCAGCGAGGCCGGCGCGCTCGGGATCGATCCGCGGCTGTTCCGCACTTTCGATATCGCTGTCGCACCGAGCTTCGTGATGGTCGCGAGCGATTTCAGCCCCTGCGACGGGTTCGATTGCACCGACACTTTACCGCCGCACGACCGAATCGCGGGCAATGTCAGCGTCGAGGACGCGCTCGAAACCTTTGCCGATGGCGGCGGCCCGGGCGCGCAGCTTGCCCGCCTCCACCTCGCCCGCCTGAGGGATCAGCGCCCATGAAACACCCGATTAAGCTCGCCGTGACCGCTTTTACGGCGCTCCTCCTCACCGCGAGCGCCGCAGCCCAGCAGCAGGACGCGAAGGCCGACGGCAAGGCCTTTGCCGAGAGCCTGCGCGGCGAGGCCCAGCAGGCGGCACAGCAACAGCCGAACACTGCGACCCTCCCCAACTACGATCGCAACGCGGTCCGGGGGATCGAGACGCTCGCGCAGGATCCCGACCGGATCGAGGGCAATGCGGCGGCAGTGGCGAGCGGCCACCAGGGTTACCGCGCGATGCGCGACAGTGTGGCCAACCGCGCGCGTTTCGATCCGGGCGAGATCGAGGACGTCATTGCGCGCAGCCTCGCGATCAACGAGAGCCCGCTCGACTACACCAGCGGCATGGCGATCGCCGGGGGCCAGGGCTCCTGCGTCCCGCTGCCTCCCGGATCGGGCTCGGCCGGGACCTACACCGCGACCTGCAACACCGGCACTCGGATCGACCAGTCGGCGGGCCAGTGCGCGGTGCCGCTGGCAACGACAGTGAGCCAGCTTCCGCAGTACCACTACCTGTGCAACCGGTTCGGCGACTTCAACGGCTCCGGCGAGCCCGAGTGCGCCGGGTTCGACGGCTATTCCTGCCGCGTGACGGGACGGCGCGACACCTGCCTGCAGTGGAGTTCCTCGGGCGGACGTCCGTGGTGTTCCGAGCCGGGCGACCCGATCACCGAATTGACCTGCGACGAGCAAGTCCCGGGGCAGACACCCTACATGGTCACTACTGCGACCACGGTCACGACGACCCCCGACGAGAGCCAGTGCTCAGGCTTTGCCGACAATGGCGACTGCACGCTCGATACCGAGATCTGCACCGATGCCGATCCGCAGACCCGAATCGTGAACGGCGTCTCGGTCACACGACCGTGCTGGGAATGGCAGCGCAGCTACACCTGTACCTCGCGCGAAACGGCGACCGACTGCTCGGACATCGAAAGCCAGGGCACCTGCCGTTTCTTGCGCGAGGAATGTCTCACCGATGAGGTCCCATGCGAGACCTGGGAGCGCATCTACGAATGCCCACTCCCGGCAACAGACAGCACCACGCAGTATGTCTGCGACGGCGATGTCTATTGCATCGATGGCAGCTGCGAGACGATCGAGCGCACCGCGAACGACGAGTTCAAGGATGCCGCGGTCGCATTGCATGCAATGGACGAAGCGCGCGGACAGTTCGACCCGAATACGCTGACGCTGTTCCGCGGCACGCGCAACACCTGCTCGTCCAAGGTCTTCGGCGTGCTCAATTGTTGCAAGGGCAAGGGCTTTCCGCTCATTCCGGGCATCAGCCTTCTGGTCGCGCTTGGCTGTGATCGCGAGGAAGTGCTGCTCCACCAGCGCGATGCGCAGGGGCTGTGCGCCTATGTCGGGACCTACTGTTCGGACAAGTTCCTCGGCGTCTGCCTGACCAAGAAGAAGGTCTATTGCTGCTTCGAGAGCAAGCTCTCGCGGATCCTGCAGGAGCAGGGCCGCAAGCAGCTTCCCAAGCCCTGGGACAAGCCCAAGGAAGAACAGTGCGAGGGGTTCACCCTCGACGAGTTCGCCCGGCTCGATTT
>CAMYIQ010000328.1 GCA_947258465.1 uncultured Erythrobacter sp. | reverse complement strand
GTGAGCTGTTTCCCCTCGCATCGCTCAAAATGCTCGACACCTTCATCGACAATCTGCCGACATTGCGCCGTGGCGAGGCACGCTTCGCGCATATTCTATTGCCCCATGATCCCTATATCCTCCGGCCCGATTGCACGGTCAAACCCGAATCCGAATGGCTGGACGAACACGGCCCGGGCGCAACGAGCGCCAGAGAACGCGCTTATGCCGACCAGGTCCGCTGCCTGCAGAGGAAGCTAGGCGACCTTTTGAACGAACTCGACCGAACACCGGCGGGACGCGAGGCCATAATCCTGTTTCACGGGGATCACGGGTCGCGGATCGCGCCGAGCCAGCCGATAGTCGACGCGCCCCCACTCTCACCGCGCGAAGAGATCATGTCGTTTTCGACATTTTACGCAATTCGTATTCCCGGAGAAGCGTCCGGCGAAATCCCGGGCACCCATGCGCTCGACGAGTTGATGGCAGACTTCCGAAACCGGGATTTCGTATCCGCCCCACGGCCACCCTCCACCGCGCCGCGCGCCGCCTATATCGATCCAATGGGTACACCGAAAGAGTGGCGCGAATTACCGAGTTTCGAACCCTGATTTAAGGAATTATTAGGTGACTCCGTTCATATTTCGGGCGAATTCGAACTGTTCCAACGGGGTTTCCAATGCAGACTAAAGCTCTCATCTCGATCACGGGCGGCATAGCAATCTTGAGCCTCTCCTCACCGGCTCATGCCTATATCGATCCCGCGACCGGCAGCATTATTCTGCAAGCCGCGATCGGGGCGGTCGCCGGCGCGACCCTGTTTTTCCGAACGTCGCTTTTCAAAGTCAAAGCGCTATTCTCACGCAAAGACACGAGTGTCGATGAATGAACCCGACAGTCAGTGTCGAAGCGGGATCGTTTCGCGATCCCAGCGGCCGGGTAATATATGCGGATGACAGGGTGTTGCGCACGGTCATGGGGACCACTGCCGACAGCTTTCGCCAGGCTGAAACATCGGGCATTTTTCGCAAGCTCATCGCCGATGGGATACTGGTCGACTTCGCGGATATAACCGACCAGGCAGCGACATGGGGTCTCGAAGAGGCCGACATGCTTCTGGAGCACCCCCGCCTCCCCTTCATATCGTACCCATACGAATGGAGCTTCAGCCTGCACAAGGCAGCCGCACTGGCGCATCTGGACTTGCATCTGGACCTGCTGAACTCGGGGTTCACGCTCAGCGATGCAACGGCATACAATATCCAGTTCGATGGCGTCAGGCCGAAGTTCATCGATCACCTTTCCATCCGACCTTACGAGGACGGAGAAATCTGGGCGGGACACCGTCAGTTCTGCATGCAGTTTCTCAATCCCCTGCTCATGTGGGCCGTGCTCGACGTGCAGCCCAATCACTGGTTTCGCGGTTCGCTGGAAGGGATAGCCCCCGAGGATCTGGCCAAGCTCCTCCCGTGGAGCAAGCGGTTCAACTGGACAATCCTGACCCACGTCATTGCCCAAGCGGCGATGCAGCGCAGATATTCGAATTCGGCCGCCAATTCGGCGAAGTACGGCAAATCGCGGCTGCCAAAGCAAAGTTTCGAAGCGATGCTGCGCGGCTTGCGGTCGACGATCGCGAAACTGGATGTGCCGTCTCACAAAACGGTCTGGAACGATTACGCCCAGAATACCAGCTATGCCGCGCCCGAAACGCAAGCCAAACACGAGTTCGTCCAGGAAATGGTCGCGAAGGTCGAACCCGGTCTGTTGTACGATCTGGGATGCAACAGCGGAGACTATTCGAAAGCCGCGCTAAATGCGGGTGCGAAGAAAGTGATCGGCCTGGATTTCGATCACGGTGCGCTGGAAGTCGCCTATCGCCGTGCGCAATCCGAGGGCCTCGATCTACTCCCGGTATGGCTGGACGCGGCGAATCCCAGTCCGAACCAGGGCTGGGGCCAGGCAGAGCGCAAGGGCCTCGCGCAAAGAGCCAAACCCGACGCCCTCCTCGCCCTGGCGTTCATCCATCATATCGCGATCGGACGAAACGTCCCGCTGGATATGGCCATCGATTGGCTATTGTCGCTAGCCCCGACGGGAGTGATCGAGTTTCCGCACAAGGACGATCCGATGGTGCAGGTGTTGCTTTCTCAACGCCCGGACATCTTTCCCGCATACCGAAATGAAGTATTCGCCGAGTTGCTGTCAGCTCGCGCTCGGATCGTAAAGACTGCGGAGGTTCTGCCCACCCGTACTCTCTATTGGTTCGAGCAGAGCTGAGAACCAGCCCGCCCTCACCCCGCAGGTCGCCCCCTGCGGCCTTATCGTGGCTCCGCAAACGCTGAATAAGGAAACGCCCCGCCGGTTCGACACCGACGGAGCGCAAGGGAGAGATTCGTCAAGAGGTTTTAGAACCGGACACGCGCACCCACGTAAAATTCGCGGCCCAGAACTCTGGCTAGACTGTTCGAGAGATTGTAGCTCGATCCATTATCCAACCCGGTTGGAACGAAGGCGCCATAATCGTCGAAGAGGTTGTTCACCCCGCCATAGATGCGGAACTGCTCGTCCTTGCCGAAGTCGTAGCGCATGTAGATCCGGTGGAAATCCTGATTGCCGACCTTAAAATAGCGATCGTCCGTCGGATTTGCGTTCTGCGCAATGTCATCGACTCCCCCTCCGAGGAAGGTCATCGTGTAGCTCAAGCGGAATCCGCCATTGCTATAGCCCAAGCGCAAGCGGAACTCATCCTCGCTCTCGCCGATTTCACCAAGCGGAGACGAGGTAATGGTTTCTCCACCGATCCCTTCGAAGGACACTTCCTGCTCGAAATAGTGCGTGTAACGGAAGTCGAGATCGAACCGGCCCGGAATGAATTCCGGTTCCACGCGATAAAGGACCTGCGCATCGATGCCGGAGACCACTTCGGTATCCAGATTTTCCTGGAAGTTGATCACCTCGGCAATCGCCCCCACCCCATCGCGAGTGATGACATCGCAGAATTTGTTGTTGGGGAAATCGGAGGCTGCATAACACAGCGAAACCGTGTTCTGCGTCGAGATGGAGGTGATCGCGTCCTTGATCTTGATCCGATAGTAATCCGCCACGATCGTCAGCCCGGGAATGAACGAAGGCGTAAACGCGAAGCCTGCCGTGATCGTGTCGGCGGTCTCTTCCTGCACGTTCGGATTGCCCGCGTTCGGCCCCTGGGTGCTGGTTTGTTCGTCGGTGAATGGTTCACCGGCATTGTCCGGATCGGCAAAGAATGCCTG
>CAMYIQ010000327.1 GCA_947258465.1 uncultured Erythrobacter sp. | reverse complement strand
TCACCGGCTCCCCCCCCTGACCGATCCCGAGGGCACTCCCGTGGGCGCGGTCTATGGGTATACCACGATGTTGTGGAAGCTGGCGGACGATCTGGACAAGGCCGATGGTCCGACCCATCTCGCGGTCGTGCTGGACAAGTCGAGCCAGAGCTTCCGCAACGAGATTTACGATCAATACAAGGCTAACCGGCCCGATCCGCCGGAGGATCTGGTTCCTCAATTCCCCCTGATCCGCGATGCGACGCGGGCCTTCAGCCTCCCATTGGTGGAAGAACCCGATGTCGAGGCGGATGACATGATTGCCACTTATGCCCGCGCGGCGCAGGAACAGGGCTGGAACGTCACGATCGTTTCCAGCGACAAGGACCTGATGCAGCTCGTGGGCGAAAAGGACGGCGCGCGCATCGACATGCTCGATACGATGAAGAATGCGCGCATCTATATCGAAGAGGTAGAGGACAAGTTCGGGGTGGCACCCGAAAAGGTCGGCGACGTGCTCGCGCTGATGGGCGATTCGGTCGACAACATCCCCGGCATCTTCGGCGTAGGTCCCAAGACCGCGAGCAAGCTCATCGCCGAACATGGCGATTTGACCGCGGCGCTGGACGCGGCCGAGGGGATGAAGAAGTCGAAGCTCAAGGAGCGCCTGATCGAGCACCGCGCCGACGCCGAGCTCAGCCGCGTGCTGGTGACACTGAAAGAGGATTGCGATCTCCCCATCGCCCTCGACGACATGAAGCTCGACGGCGTGCCCAGCGAACCGCTCGCCGCATTCCTCTCCAAACACGGCTTCACCAGTCTCCTGAAACGGCTCGATGCAGGCACTGGCAGCCCCTCGCGCACGACCGATCTCAATCCGGCCAAACACGATACCAAGGGCGCGCCCGCCAGCACCGAGGGCAACCGTCAGCCCCTGCCCGATTATCCCGCGATCGACCGCTCGGCCTATGAATGCGTCCAGACCATGGAGCGGTTGGAAGAGTGGATCGAACGCGCCCAGATGGCGCGCGTGGTGGCGGTCGACACCGAGACCAGCAGCCTCGATGCGATCCGCGCCGATCTGGTCGGGATCAGCCTCGCGCTGGGGGCCAACGATGCGTGCTACATCCCGCTCGGCCATGGCGGCAGCGACATGTTCGCCGAAAAGCCCCCGCAGATCGAAAAGGCCGCCGCGCTCGAGGCCTTGAAGCCCCTCTTGACCAGCGACGCAGTGCTCAAGGTCTTCCACAACGGCAAGTACGACCTCAATGTCCTCGCCCGCAACGGTGTCGAGGTCGCGCCGATCGACGATACGATGATTATCAGTTTCGATCTCGATGCGGGCCGTCAGCTCGACGGGATCGGCGGCGGCCACGGGATGGACGAACTGGCCGACCGCCACCTCGGCCACACCTGCCTCAGCTTCAAGGACGTGTGCGGGACCGGCAAGAAGGCGATACCGTTCGGCGAGGTCCCGCTCGACAAGGCGACCGAATATGCCGCCGAGGATGCCGACGTCACCTGGCGGCTCTATCGCCATCTCAAACCGCGGCTGGCGACCGAGGGCGGGACGAGAATCTACCAGCGCGTCGACCGCCCGCTGGTTCCCGTGGTTGCCCAGATGGAGCGTCACGGCGTCAAGGTCGACCGCGTTCGGCTGGCCAAGCTGTCGGAGGAGTTCGCCGGCGAGATCGCGCGGCTTGAAAAGGAAATATACGAACTCGCCGACACCGAGTTCACCGTCGGCAGCCCGAAACAGTTGGGTGAAGTCCTGTTCGACACGCTCGGCTACAAGGGCGGCAAGAAAGGGAAGAGCGGTCAGTATTCGACCGATCAGAGCGTGCTCGAGCGGCTGTCCGGCGAAGGCGCGGAGATTGCGAACAAGGTGCTCGAATGGCGCCAGCTCGCCAAGCTCAAGAGCACGTATACCGATGCCTTGCAGGCCGCGATCAACCCCGAAACCGGGCGCGTCCACACCAGTTACAGCCTGGTCGGCGCGCAAACCGGGCGGCTGTCCTCGACCGATCCGAACCTGCAGAACATCCCGATCCGCACTGCGATCGGCCGCCAGATCCGCGAAGCCTTCGTCGCAGAGGAAGGCCATGTCCTGCTCGCCGCCGACTATTCGCAGATCGAATTGCGACTGGCAGCGCACATGGCCGATGTCCCGACCCTGAAGGAAGCTTTCGCCAATGGCGAGGACATCCATGCGCGCACCGCCACCGAAATGTTCGGCGAAGTCAATCGCGATACCCGCGCTCGCGCGAAGACGATCAATTTCGCGATCCTCTATGGCATCAGCCGCTGGGGGCTGGCCGGTCGGCTCGGTGTCCAACCCGACGAGGCGCAGGCGATGATCGACACCTATTTCAGGCGTTTTCCCGGCATTCAAAAATACATCGTGCGCACGCTCGAACAGGTTCGCGAACGCGGCTATTCGAAAACCTTGTTCGGGCGCAAGACCTGGTTCCCGCGGATCGGTTCGAAAAATCAGGCCGAACGCCAGGGCAGCGAGCGGGCGGCGATCAACGCCCCCATCCAGGGCACCAGCGCCGACATCATCAAGCGCGCCATGGTCCGCATGATGCCCGCTCTCGAAAAGGCGGGCCTCGGCCATGTGCGCATGTTGCTGCAAGTGCACGACGAACTCGTCTTCGAGCTGCCCGAGGGAGATGTCGAAGCCGCATCCCAGATCATCGAGCACGTCATGGCCGGCGCAGCGCAACCTGCTGTGAAGCTTGACATACCGCTGGGCATCGACATCGGTACGGGTTCCAGTTGGGGAGCAGCACACTGAACGAGATAGAGGACTTCGTCGCGCGCACGCGCAATCCACGCTGGATGAATGTGGCCCTGCTGAGCGTGATCGCGGCGGCCATGTTCGCCACGCTCCTGCTCGTCTATCAGACCGTGGAAGCCGAACGCGCCCAGCGCGAACAGGTTGCGAAAACCACCGAAATTCTGGAGGAACTGCGCCTGATTAATCGCGCAGCTCTGAACGGCGAGACAGGGCAGCGCGGCTATCTCATCACGCTAGACCGGCGCTATCTCTCGCCATACCAGATCGGACGTGAACAGATCGATCCGGCTCTCGATCGGATCCGGGCGCTCATCGGCGACGAAGCGACTCCGCGCCAGACCGAGCTGATCGACCAGATCGACGCCCTGGCCCGCGCGAAATTCGACGAGATGGCAGCCAGCGTAGAGTTGCTCGAGAACGGGCAGTTGCTCGATGCGCGCCGCGCGGTGCTTACCGACGAGGGTGTGGAGACCATGGAACGGCTCAGTCGCGCGATCGCCGAAATGGAGCAAATTGAAAACGCGATATTGGCCGATCGCAACACTCAGGCAGCGCGAACCGAGGCGCGCTTGCTACCGCTCCTGGGCGCCCTGTTGGTGTTGCTGATCTTGGCCATGATCGCAGGTGCCAGGCTGGTCGGACGCGCAGCGAGGGCGGAGGCCGAAGCGGCGCAGGCGGCGGCCGTCAGCGAAGCGCGGGACCGCGCCGACCTGCTTGCCCGCGAGCTCAACCACCGGGTCAAGAATCTGTTCGCGGTCATCCTTGCAATCGTGCAGATGAGCGCCCGGGACAAACCGGAAGCCAAGGAAGTCACCGAGAGCATCGCCCAGAGGATCCGCGCCCTGCTCACCGCGCACGAAGTGAGCCAGGGCGAATTGGAACGGCCCGTTGCTTCGCTCCGCGCGCTGGTGGAAACCTCGCTCGCACCGTATCGCTCGCGCAAGCACACTGCCGAAATCGATGGCCCGGAAATCATGCTGCCGGCCAAACGGGTGACCCCGCTCGGTCTCGTCCTTCATGAGCTGACGACCAATGCCGTGAAGTACGGCGCCTGGCAATCCGAAGGCACGGTGAGTGTGACCTGGACGGAAAAGGACGGAAGGGTGGCTCTCGAATGGCGCGAGAGCGGGGGGGATATCGAAGAAGTTCCCGAACGCAAGGGGTTTGGCAGCCTGCTGATGACCAGTGCCGCACGGCAGTTCGGCGGCACTCTCGAACGGAAATTCACGAAGGAAGGGCTGCGGGTCTCGATCGAGTTGCCGGTTGAGGACTAAGCTTGCTTTGCTACTGCCCTGCTCATAGCAGATGACCGGATGTTAGAGCGTTACGATCCGCGCAATTGGCCGATTTCCGTCGAAGGCCTGATCCACACACTGATCGTGCTGAGCGGTGCCATGCTGGCCGCGTTCATCGTCCACTGGCTGGCCTTCGCGATTTTGCGGCGGCTGGCGAAGGCATCGGAAAGCACGCTTGACGATGTCGTCGTAGAAGGGGTGCGCAGGCCCCTTCGCTGGGCCGCCATCGCATTTTCGATAACCGTCGCGGCAGAAAACGATGCCCTGGTCGGCCAAGGCTGGGACCTCCTGGCAAAATTCCTGACACCCGCAGTGGTTGGGTGGGTAGCCTACGCCATCGTGCGCGGCCTCGCCAAGGGGTATGAAGCGCAAATCGAGGGAGCGGAAGATCCCGTCGCGCAGCGTGGCCGCCTCACGCGGATCGCAATCCTTTCCCGCACGGTGAAGGTCGCGATCATCATCATCACCGTATCGCTCATCATGCTCAACGTTCCCGGCGTGCGCGATATCGGCACGACTATGCTGGCCTCGGCCGGTCTTGCCGCGCTGGCCGTGGGCGCCGCGGCACAGCCGGCGCTGAAATCCCTGATCGCGGGCCTGCAAATGGCGCTCACCCAGCCTCTACGCATTGGCGATCTGGTCAAGGTCGACGGACAGGCGGGCCGGGTGGAGGAAATCCGGATGAGCTTCGTGACGGTGCGCACCTGGGACGAACGCGTTCTGGTTGTGCCGACAAGCCGGTTTCTGGACGAGAGTTTCGAAAACTGGTCGCGGGTCGATGAACGCCTGACCGGTCCAGTGATGCTACATCTCGACCCGATCGCCGAAGTGGAGCCCATTCGCGAGGAGTTCGAGCGTTTCGTGCAAGCACAGGATCTGTGGGACGGGCGCAATCTGCAATTGCTGATGACCGAAGCCCATCCCGAAAGCATCGAACTGCGCCTGTCGATGAGCGCCGATACGATTGGCGATTTGTGGACCTTGCGCTGCACCGTGCGCGAACACATGCTGGGCTGGCTCAAGGAAAACCAGCCCGAAGCGCTGATCCGCCACCGGCTCGAGGTCGAAGCGGCGAATCAGCGCGCTGAGGAAGGCTAGGCGCTGGTATCCGGCCCGTGCTTTTCGTCGCGAGTGCTTTCGACCATCCCTTCGTAAAGAAAGCCGATCGGGCGGACTTCGGCGGCGCGTTTTTTCAGCTCGCCGCGCATCTTCTTGTATTCGGTTTCCATTTTGACAGTAACGGTCGCCCGGCTGTCCTCGAGTGCCTCTGCAAAATCGGCAGCGGTCACGTTTTGCACATCCCCACCGGCGCGATGGAGCGCGCTGAGTCCGGCGCGGCGCACCACATCCTCGAGATCCGCGCCGGTGAAGCGGGCGGTTTTGGCCGCCACTTCACCCAGATCGACGTCATCCGCCAGCGGCATGTCCTGCGTGTGTATGCGCAATATCTGCTCGCGCCCTGCCTTGTCGGGTGTGCCGACATAGACCAGCTCGTCGAAGCGGCCCGGACGCAGCAGCGCGGGATCGACAAGGGTCGGGCGGTTGGTCGCGCCGACCACCACGACCGACTGCAGTTCTTCCAACCCATCCATTTCGGCAAGGATGGTGTTGACCACGCGCCCGGTCACCTGAGGCTCGCCCTGCCCACTGCCGCGCGCCGGCACGAGACTGTCGATCTCGTCTATAAATAGAACGCACGGCGCGACAGCGCGGGCACGTTTGAACATGCGCGCAATCTGCTGCTCGCTCTCGCCATACCATTTCGACAACAGGTCCGAACTCTTCATCGAGATGAAATTGGCCTTGGCTTCCTTCGCCACCGCCTTGGCGAGCAGCGTCTTGCCGGTACCCGGGGGGCCGTAAAGCAGAAAGCCCTTGGCCGGCCTGATCCCGAGACGATGAAACGCCTCCGGATTCTTCATCGGCAATTCGATGCCTTCTTTCAGCTTCTCGATCGCGTCGCCGATCCCGCCGATATCGGACCAGCCGACCTTGGGCATCTGGACCATGACTTCGCGCATGGCGCTGGGCTGGATACGCTTGAGAGCGGACAGGAAGTCCTCCCGGGTCACGCACAGCTCATCGAGCACTTCGGGCGGAATGGTCCGTTCGTCGAGATCGATCTTATGCATGATCCGGCGGACCGCATCGATCGCCGCTTCCCGTGCGAGCGCAGCGATATCGGCGCCGACAAAGCCATAGGTCGCCTTGGCCAGCTCGCTAAGGTCCACCTTGTCTCCCAGCGGCATGCCCCGGGTATGGATACCGAGGATCTCGCGCCGCCCGCTTTCATCCGGCACACCGATCACAATCTCGCGATCGAAGCGTCCGGGACGCCGCAAAGCCTCGTCGATGGCCTCGGGGCGGTTAGTAGCGGCGATGACCACCAGGTTGGAACGCGCCTCGAGCCCGTCCATCAGGGTAAGCAACTGGGCGACCAATCGCTTTTCCGCTTCGCCCGGCACCCGATCGCGCTTGGGTGCGATCGAATCGATCTCGTCGATGAAGATGATGGCCGGCGCCGACTTGGTCGCCTGGTCGAACACCTCGCGCAGGGCCTTTTCGCTTTCGCCATAGCCCGAGCCCATGATTTCAGGCCCGTTAATAGTGAAGAAATTGGCGTCGCTCTCATTGGCAACCGCCTGGGCAAGCCGCGTCTTGCCGGTGCCTGGCGGTCCGTGCAGCAGCACGCCCTTGGGTGGATCGACCCCCAGGCGAGTGAAGAGTTCGGGATAGCGCAGCGGCAATTCGACCATTTCGCGCAATTGCTGGATGGTCTCGCCCATGCCCCCGACATCATCGTAATTGACCACGGCCCGGGCGTCGCGCGGCGCTTCGAATTCCGCGCGCAATTCGACCTCTGTGTCCTCGTCGATATGAACGATGCCCTTGGGGGTGGTGGACACCACGCTCAGGCGGATTTGGGTCAGGGCATAGGCCGGTGCATTGAACATGCGGCGAACCTCTGGCGGCATGTTCTGGACCGGCTGCTGGCCGGTCGTCGCCACCAGATCGCCCGCAACCAGCGGTTTTCGGAAGAAATTGCGCTTGAGTGCCTGCGCCGGCCCTTGGAGCCGCATTTCCCGCTGTGCGGGTGCGAAGACCACGCGCGTCGCGGGCCGCGACTGAGCCACGGCGACCTTCACATGCTCGCCCGAGCCGACCTCCGCATTACCGCGCTGGAGCCCGTCGAGGCGCACCACATCGAGGCTTTGATCCTCGTCATAGGCCGGCATCGCCACGGCTGCGGTCGCCCGTTTCCCGGTGATTTCGACTACGTCTCCCTCGGTGATGCCCAGCGCCTGGAAAGCCGATCGCGGCATGCGGGCTATGCCCTGCCCGCTTTCTTCCTGCCGTGCCGCCGCCACCGCCAGCCTTATGGTCTTTTCCTCTGTCGCTGCTGCAGCATCCGCATCGGCCATGTGGACTCGGCTCCCGTTACCTGAACTGTGTCTCCGTCCCACTTGGGAACGGGTCCCTGCCGATGCAATGGACGAGGTCGATGCGTGGGTCCGCGAAACGCAAGAAAAAAGCCCGGTTGGCGAACCAACCGGGCTTGGAAGTCTTGGGAGAGGATGCCTGAAAGGCAGGTGGACATATGCTGGCCGAAGCGATTTTGTGCAAGTGCGAAAAGGACAATTTTTGTTGCATGATTTGCAACAAAGTTCATCACTTCGATTCTAAGGCGTTGAATTTGATTGTTCGTGACAGGCAGAGTCGCGCCAGCTCATGTTGCGTCGCACAATCGCACGCTTCCATTGGGGTATGGATTAAGAAGCGCGCGGCCGGGGAAACGCCGACGGGCTTGCGGGCATCAGCCTGCTCCGTGCTAAGCGGGGCTCCGAACCGCCCTCAAACCGAAATGGAGCCGATTCGATGAAGCGAATTCTTGCCTTTGCAGCGAGCGCGGTTGCGCTGAGCGGATGCACGGCGGCCCAAGCCCCGCCGGTTGTCGCCAGCCAGACGGTCGCCGCAAGCGATGATCGCGCTGCGCCCGATACCATGCGCTGGCTCTACGGATCGGGAGAGGCCGCAGGCGCATCGATCCAAACCTGGCGACAGATCGCCGACTACGCCATCACCGTATCGCGCCAGCGCCGGGTGCCGCAATCGGTTCCGCTGGGCCTGCCCGATGCACCGGGCGGAGTGGGAACGCCTTCCTGCGTGGCTGAAGACGGTACGATGAAGCCCCTTGCCGCGGTGTTCGATGTCGACGAAACCGTGCTGCTCAATACCGGGTACGAATACTGGCAGGCGCTTTCCGGCAAGTCCTTCGATATCGACGAATGGACCGCGTGGGCCAATGAGGGCGCGGGTATTGCCAAGCCCGTGCCGGGCGCCGTCACCGGTCTCAAACGCCTGCGCGAAGCGGGCATCGCGGTGATATTCAACACCAATCGCAATTCGGATACGGCCGCAGGCACCATCGCGGCGATCGAGGCGGCCGGCACCGGCCCCGCCGTTCACCTCGAGAATCTGTTCCTGCGGGGCGACGATACGATGGGTAGCCGCAAGGACGGGCGCCGTGCGCGGATCGCCGCACAGTATTGTGTCATCGCCATGGCTGGCGACAATCTTGGCGATTTTGCCGATGTCTTCAACGCCGATGAGGGAGCCATTGCAGCACGGCGCGCGGCTGCAGCGCGCGGGCAATATGCACAGCTATGGGGCAATGGTTGGTTCCTCATGCCCAACCCCGTCTACGGCGCCTGGCAGGAAGGCACCATTGGCGAGGTTTTCCCGCCGGACACACGCTGGAAGCCATCGCCCAGCGATGCGCCCGTGATCATGGAAGGCCAATAGACACCGCTTGCACTACGACACGCTGGGGATAGGGTAGGTTGCAAGGGAGAGACCTACATGCCGATGAACCGCGTTTGCGAATTGACGGGAGCGGACTTTCCGCTCTTCGCTTTCAGCCACTGCCGCGACGTGGTCGCCGCGGTCAGCAAGGCGGGCGGCTTTGGCGTACTGGGGGCAACACGCTTCAGCCCCGCTCAACTAGAGGAAGAGCTGGCCTGGATCGATGCCCACGTAGAGGGCGCCCCCTATGGCGTGGATGTCCTCGTGCCGGAAGTAATCGACCCGCAGGTTCGAGAGCTGTCGGACAATAAGAGCCGCGCCGCCGCGATCGATCCGTCCTATCAAGGCTTCGTCAATGAGGTACTCGGGGAATTCGGAATAGCACCCGAACCGGAAATGCCGATCCTGCGCGAACGCATGGGCATAACCCCGGAAAACGGTCTCGCGCTGATGGAGGTCGCCTTCCGCCATCCGATCCGCCTCATCGCGAACGCGCTGGGCATCGCCCCGCCCGCGATGATCGAGGAAGGTAAGCGACGCGGTGTACCCGTGGCGGCGCTGGTCGGAGCGAAAGAACATGCAATCCGGCAGGCAGAGGCAGGCGTCGATATCATCGTCGCGCAAGGCACCGAGGCGGGCGGGCATTGCGGCGAGGTGTCCACGCTGGTGCTGATACCCGAAGTGGTGCGCGAACTGGCGCGCGCGGGCCATGACATGCCCGTGCTGGCGGCGGGCGGGATCATGACCGGCGGACAAATGGCGGGCATGATGGCCGCGGGGGCACAAGGCGCCTGGACCGGATCGATCTGGCTCGCCACGCCCGAGGCCGAGACCAGCGAGACCTTCCGTGATAAAATGGTTGCCGCCCGCAGCCGCGACACGGTGCGTTCGCGCAGCCGGACCGGCAAGCCGGCGCGGCAATTGAGAACCGCATGGCACGATGCATGGGATTCCTCGGGCGGCCCAGGCACCCTTCCCATGCCGTTGATGGGGATGGTGTCCGAACCGGCCTTCGCGCGGATCGAGCGCGAGGCAGCTGCGGGCAATGAAGGCGCACGGGAACTGGTCAGCTATTTCGTCGGCCAGGGCGTCGGCTTGGTGGAGCAGGTTCGTTCGAGCCGACAGGTCGTGCAGGATTTTCGGGAGGAATTTGTCGAAGCCGTGGGTCGCCTCACCGATTCTGTCGGCATGGGGTGACTTGACCGGCGTCTGCCGCGAGCCCAAGGCGCTCGCCATGTGGCTCGATTCTCCGCGCAATCCGAAGGCCCCGCTCGCCGGGCTCAAAGTCCTTGAACTCGCCCGCGTGCTCGCAGGGCCTTGGGCCGGGCAAATCCTGGCCGATCTTGGTGCCGATGTCATCAAGATCGAAAGCCCCGAGGGCGACGGTACCCGTCAGTGGGGGCCGCCATGGATAGAGCGCGAGAATGGCGAGCGCGAAGCCGCCTATTACCACGCGGCCAATCGCGGGAAGCGGTCGATCGTCGCGGATTTCAGAAACGAAGAAGATCTCGCGCGGGTGCGCGAATTGGCAGCATCGGCGGATGTCGCGCTCGAGAATTTCAAGACCGGGAAGCTCGCGAAATTCGGGCTCGATTACGACAGCCTTGCCAAAGCCAATCCCGCCCTCGTCTATTGTTCGATCACCGGCTTTGGCCAGACCGGCCCGCGTGCGCCTGAAGCCGGCTACGATTTCGTCATTCAGGCGATGAGCGGTTTCATGGCGCTGACCGGCGAGCCGCAGGGTCAGCCGATGAAAATGGGCATCTCCATCTCGGACCTCGTATGCGGCCTCTATGCGGTTATCGGCATTCAGGCAGCTCTCGCCATGCGCGAGCGCACCGGGCGCGGTCAGCATGTCGACATGTCGCTGCTCGATTGCTCGGTCGGCCTGCTCGCCAGTCAGGCCATGCATCTTCTCACGACAGGCGAGAACCCGCCGCGCATGGGTAACGAACATGCGCAGGTCAGCGCTTATGGAGTCTTTCCCGTCGCCGATGGCGAGGTCGTGCTGGCCCCGGCCAATGACGGGCTGTTCCGCAAATTGCTGTCGCTGCTCGGACGCGAGGACCTGCTGGGCGAAGAGAAGTTCGCCACCAATGAGGGCCGCCTCGCCAATCGCGAGGAACTCGACGCGATCATCGCCGCCGAAACGCGCAAATGGCAATTGGACGAACTGCTCGCCGATTGCGTGGAAGACGGGATTCCGGCCGGAAGGGTCAATCCCATCGACGCCGTCTTCGCAGAGGCTCAGGTACAGTCGCGCGCCATGCGCATCGATCTCGAAGGCATTCCGGGGGTGCGCAGCCCGTTCACCTTTTCCGAGGCCGAACTGGCGCTCGACCACCCCAGCCCGCGCAAGGGTGAACACGGCTAGACCTTACGTCGGCACCAAAGAAAAGGGCGGCCCACGAGGCCGCCCTTGTCGTATCAGTCGAGAGCCGTCTTGAGATCCTCGACCAGATCGGTGCGTTCCCATGGGAAGGCTTCCCCATCCGCTTGGCGGCCAAAATGTCCATAGGCCGCACTCTTGCGGTAGATCGGCCGGTTGAGGCCGAGATGCGTACGGATGGCCCGCGGCGTCAGACCGCCCAGCTTTTCCATTCCGCGGATCGCGTTTTCCAGGGCTTCGTCGGTAACGCCCTCGGCTGCGGTGCCGTGCGTGTCGATATACAGCGATAGCGGCTTCGATACGCCGATCGCATAGCTCAACTGGATCGTGCAGCGCCTGGCAAGGCCTGCTGCCACGATGTTCTTGGCCAGATAGCGCCCGATATAAGCGGCCGAGCGATCGACCTTGGTCGGATCTTTACCGCTGAACGCACCGCCGCCATGCGGTGCTGCACCGCCATAGGTATCGACGATGATCTTACGACCCGTGAGACCGGCATCGCCATCCGGCCCGCCGATCTCGAAAGCGCCAGTGGGGTTGATATGCCATTGGGTCGCTTCGGAAATCCAGCCATCGGGCAGGATTTCGGTGACGACCTTCTTCACATAGGCCTTGAGTTCGGCTTCCCTGTCGCCCTCGTGATACCCCTTGGCGTGCTGGGTCGAGACGACGACTGCCGTACATTCCACGGGCCTGCCATTCTCGTACCGCAAGGTGACCTGGCTTTTTGCGTCCGGTTCGAGGAAGGGCGCCGCGCCGCTCTTGCGATCGGCGGCGAGCCGTTCGAGGATCTTGTGGCTGTAATCGAGCGTGGCCGGCATCAAATCGGGTGTTTCGTCGCAAGCGAACCCGAACATGATTCCCTGATCGCCCGCGCCTTCATCCTTGTTGCCGCTGGCATCGACGCCCTGTGCGATTTCCGACGACTGACCGTGCAGATGGTTCTCGAAGGTCAGCGACTGCCAGTGGAACCCATCCTGCTCGTAACCTATCTCTCGCACGGTCCGGCGAACCGCCTTTTCGATCTCTTCCTTTGCGCCCGGTGCCCAGCCACCGTTTTCGGCCCAGTCGGAATTTCTGGCATCATACATCGGCGCACAGCGAATTTCCCCCGACAGGATCACCCGCTGAGTCGTCGTCATCGTCTCGCAAGCGACCCGCGCTTCGGGATCCTTGCGCAGCATCAGATCGACGATGGCGTCGGAAATCTGATCGGAAACCTTGTCGGGGTGGCCTTCAGAGACGCTCTCGGAAGTGAACAGGTAGCTGGTGCGCATGAAAGTCGAAATCCCGATATAAAGAAATCTTTATGTGTTGCGGGTGGGGTAGCCACCTGCGAAGCGCATGGCAACCAGCGATAGTGCCAGAAAAACAATGCCCCATATCAGAGTGAGCCAGTGGCCCATTCGTGCGAACCAGGTTGGCGCGTGCGGCGGCGGGACCAGCGTATCGATCCGCCCCGCGACATTGCGGCCGATATGTTCGCGCACCACGCCGCGCGCATCGATCACCGCGCTGATGCCGGTCGTGGTCGATCGCAGGACAGGCAGCCCTTCTTCCGCAGCGCGCAGACGCGCCTGGGCCAGATGCTGCGGCGGCCCCCAAGTGCCGAACCAGCCATCGTTCGACGGGTTGAAAATATAGTCCGGGCGATTTCCGCGATCGACCACTTCGCCGGAAAAGACGATTTCATAGCAGATCTGCATGCCCGCCATGCCGTATTGCCCGAGATCGCGGGTGCGCGGTCCCGGCCCGGGAATGAAATCGATCGTACCCGCCACCAGACGCGAGAGACCCAAGGGCTCGAGCAGAGGCCGCAACGGAAGATATTCGCCGTAGGGAACGAGATGCGCCTTGGCATAGCGCTCGCCCAGCTTGCCATGGGGATCGATCGACGTGACCGCATTGTAGGCGCCGATCGCTTTCCTTCGTCCATCCACTGTGCCGATCTCGAGATCGACCAGACCGGTAAGCAGCAGGCTGCCCGGTCCGATGGAATCGCCAATCCGCGCGCGCGCGAAGGCGGGGTCGCCGCCTGCTGTCATCTGGATGTAGTAGCGCTGCGGATAGCCATCGCGAAGATAGTCGGGAACGCCGCTTTCCGGCCATAGCACCAGACGGCGAGTGCCCGGTTGCAGCGGCTTGCTCAGGGCCGCAATGGTCTGGAACTGGTCCTCGAACTTCGACGCATCGTCGATGTCTTCCTGCTTGAGGTTGGGCTGTACCAGGGTAAGCGCCAGATCGCCTGTCCCGCCCCGATCGGCAGGCCAGTAAAT
>CAMYIQ010000326.1 GCA_947258465.1 uncultured Erythrobacter sp. | reverse complement strand
TGGCTGTGATGCCGGGCAGCACGCGAATATCGAGCGCCTGCAACTCCGGTGCATCCTCCAGCACTTCGAACACGGCTGACGCCATGGCAAATACGCCGGGGTCGCCCGACGAAACGACAACCACACGCCGTCCCTCCGCCGCCAGCGTCAGGGCATGCCGCGCGCGTTGCAACTCGGCCCGGTTATCCGAGGCGTGCACCGTGAGACCTTCGCGCGGCGGCACACGCGACAGATAGGAAAGATAGCCGACGACATCCGTCGCGGCCGCCAATGCTGCGCTGACCTCGGGGGTGACGAGCGCCGTGTCTCCCGGACCAAGGCCGACGACCATCAGGGAACCGTTCATTCCCCTGTCTCCGGGCGGCGGCCTCGTCCGTGGACCAGGACGGTTGCGAAATAGGGGCATTCGGCGATCTCGGTTTCGGCGAGCCGCACCACGCGCTGATCGGGCATCGTGCCGCGTTCAACCAGCCATGCATCGGGCAAGCGACCCGCGCGCTCGAGTGCCCGGCGCACCTTGGGCAGGTTCCGACCGGTTTTCATGACAACCAGCGCATCGGCACTCTGCATATGGCGCAGCAGATCGTCCTCAGGCAGCGTACCCATCAGGACCGAAAGAACATCGTCTCCCCAGGTGATGGGAATGCCGATCGCGTTCCAGCATCCGGTCATGCCGTTGATGCCAGGCACGATCTCGACGTCCGCCCGACCGTGCAGCCGGGATTGAAGATGCATGAACGAACCGTAGAACAGCGGGTCGCCCTCGCAGAGCACGACGACGTCGGTGGTTGCGGCGAGAGCGGCAAGCCGCATGGCCCAGTCGTCATAGAAGGAAGCCAGCAGCCGGTTGTATTCGGCACTCCCGAAGGGAAGCTCCGTGGTGACCGGATATTCCATCGCATGTTCCGTGACATCAGTCGCCAACATGCCTTCGACAATGCTGCGCGCCTGACCGGGTCGGCCGGCTTTGCGGAAATAGGCAACATGGCGTGCGGCGCGGATCAGCCGGTCTGACCGGACACTGATCAGATCCGGATCGCCGGGGCCGAGGCCCGTGCAAATGATCGTGCCCAAGAACTATTCCTTACGGCTTGCGAGCGCATTGATGGCAGCGACGGTCATCGCGGACCCGCCGAGCCTACCTTTGACAACTAAGGCCGGCGCCGGCAGCGTGGCGATCAACGCCGCCTTCGACTCGGCTGCGCCGACAAATCCCACCGGACAGCCGACGATCGCAGCAGGACGGGGGCATGCTCCGTCTTCGAGCATGTTGAGCAGGTGAAACAGCGCAGTCGGCGCGTTGCCGATCGCGACAACGGCGCCTGCCAGATAAGGGCGCCACAGTTCGACGGCCGCGGCCGAACGGGTTGTCCCCATCTTGAGCGCAAGCTCGGGCACACCGGTCTCTTGCAGCGTGCAAATTACGTCATTGTGGGCCGGAAGCCGAGGCCGCGTGATTCCCTCGCTCACCATCCGCACGTCGCACAGGACCGGTGCACCAGCTTCGAGTGCGGCCCGCGCTGCCTGTGCCATGCCGGAGGAAAAACATATGTGCTGCTCCAGCCCGACCATGCCTGCCGCGTGAATCATGCGAACGACCACGACCTCTTCTTCCGCCGTGAAGCGGCCAAGATCGGCTTCGGCGCGGATCGTTTCGAAAGACTTGCGATAGATCGCGCTGCCGTCGGTTTCGTAGGCGATAGGCATCATGGCGCCTCCCGCAGGATTGCCGGGTTGGTCGCAAGAAATTCTGCCGTCAAACCTCGGCGTTGAGGTCTGTCTCTCGCTGTACCGTCACGGATCAGGTCGAACCCGTTGGCTTGCGCCGTCAGCGTCAAAGGTGCCGGGCCGGCATGCGCGCAGCCCTTGGCGCAGCCCGACACATGCAGCACGGCGTCGTCCGGCAGATGCGGGGCCAGGGATTTCGCCAGCGCACGTGTCGGCTGCTCGGCTTGCACGCATCCCGGTGCGCCAGTGCATGCGATGACGCGAAGCATTGGATCATTGGCGCGCGTGACAAGGCCGGGCAGGTCGGGCGTGGCGCTCACACCTTCGATCAGCAGCATCCGCCACGGCGTCACGCGTAGCGCGCCCATATCGGATAGCGTCCTGAGCATGTCGGCAGGCACCTGGCCGAATTCGAAACCGACCAGAACGCCCGCCGCAACCGGCCCTGGCTTCGGGGAAAACGTTGATGCTGACTGAGCCATTGCCTCGGTGAAAATTTCCGGCAGGACCGCGCCGCGCGCGATGTGAGATGTCATGCGGCCACGGTGGCCGGTAATCCCGCCCGATTGCACAAACCAGTTGGCGAGCGCCAGCATGGTATCGACGGCAGTATCCGCCGATACACGCGCACCGGACGCAACACCGCTGGCGCGGCAGATCAAGCCGCCATCGGCGCCACGCTCCAGCCTGATGTCGGCGGGGACACCGCTCAGGACCGGGATCGGCCCGCAATCGATGGCGAAGCCGAACTTCGCCGGCAGGCGGGGTGCGTCCGATGCGGTCATCGATGCGGCCAGCGCGGCAGCCAACCTAACGATGCCGTCTTCGGAAGACCAGAACGGCGTGAGCACGATATTGCGCCGCTCCTCGGCATCGGGGGTCTCGTCGATGAGTCCCAGCCCGTCGAGCCGTTCAATCAGTTGGCCGATGCCTTGCTCGATCACGCCGCGCAAATGGATATTGGCGCGCACCGAGAGGCCGATCACACCGTTGCCGAACTCAAGCGCCAGCCGGGCAATTTCCGATGCCTGCTGCGGCGAAAGCCGTCCTTCGGGTGGCCGCAGGCGAACGACCCAGCCATCGCCCGACAGCATCGGGCGCAGCGCGCCCGGACACCAGCCCTTGATGACCGGCTCAGCCATGGTCGGTTCCCCGAAGCGTCGCAATCGCGATCCGCCCGGCCGGAACGGGTACGGGCCACGCAGGCGATCCCTTCCGGAAGGGTGTGGGATCGCATCGCGTTGTGTCCAGGTGGTGGCGCAAGGGCAAAAATCCACTCAGCCGCGCCACGGCCGCGCGCAAACCTGCAGCGAGACGCTCATCGTCTTGTCCGTCCATCAATGGAAAGGGCAGGACAGGAGGTGGCGTGTCCGG